>CAMCBE010000205.1 GCA_945872805.1 Chitinophaga pinensis
CTTTGTGCTAAGTAAATAATCTGTTCATTGATAATTCTTAAATCAATGTAAGTGCATTTTGATTGGATCTAGTATCCAACATATGATTACATTTGATAAAATAAACATTATCATGCAAGAACAGAATTTTAAGAATCATCCTAAAATGGTACCGGGTTTTCATTATGTTGTATTACCCGCACTATTATTATTGATTATTGGGGCTGCCATCAATTTTTTCAAGTCTTCTGAAGAAAGTTGTTTACCTGCTGGATTGTTACTCATTTCACTGATCGTACTTATGTTACTTGCATTTTTTGTGAGAAGTTTTGCTTTGCGTGCACAGGATAGAGCTATTCGTGCGGAAGAAATTTTTAGGTATTATCTACTGACCGGCAAGCCTTTCCCGATTGGATTAACTATACATCAAATTATTGCATTGCGATTTGCTTCTGATGATGAATTTGTGGCGTTAGCTCAACGAGCATTGGATGAAAAACTTTCCAATAAACAAATTAAAGCTGCAATTTCTCTTTGGAGACCTGACTATTATCGTGCATAGGTTATTAGAAATTCATACTTTCAATGTGTACTATCTAATTAAATCAACGTTATGGTTAAGTCTACATTTTTCATAGCTCTTTGTTTTTCAGTTCTTGGCTCTTCTTTATACGCTCAACATACATCAAAAGAGAATTGGGAGTCGATGTTTAACGGGAAAGACCTTAGTGAATGGACCTTAAGATTAGAAACCATGATGTGGGGGATAATTTCGGTAACACATTTCGTGTTGAAAACAGAAAAATTGTTGTGCGTTATGAGGCCTATGATCAATTTGATGAGCGTTTTGGACATCTATTCTATAAAAAACAATATAGTTATTATCGTATTCGCCTTCAGTATCGTTTTGTTGGCGATCAGGTTAAGAACGGCCCTGGTTGGGCCTATCGCAATAGCGGAATCATGGTACATGGGCAATCTCCTGAAAGCATTGGCAAGGACCAAGATTTTCCAGTTTCAATTGAAGTGCAATTGTTGGGTGGAAATGGTAAGGAAAAGCGTTCTACATGTAATCTATGTACACCAGGAACAAATGTTGAAATGGATGGTAAGTTGTTTACCCCACATTGCATCAATTCGAAATCTGAAACGTATCATGGTGACCAATGGGTGAAGGCTGAAGTCCTTGTTTTAGGTGATTCAATGGTAGTACATTATACCAATGGGAAGGAAGTACTCTCTTATCAAAAGCCACAGGTTGGTGGCGGAGCAGTAAGTGGACAAGAAATTATTTTTGGAAAAGAAGGTGATTTGCTAAAAAGTGGAACGATATCCTTGCAAAGCGAGAGCCATCCAGTTGAATTTAAAAGAATTGAAATACTAAATCTTGAAGGCTGTATGGATCCTAAGGCAATTAATTATAAGTCGTACTATGTACATTCCAAGCCAGAGGATTGCCGATATAAGTAATTGAACTAAACCATTTTTGAAATGAATACGTTGGGACCAAAGATTCTGCTTTTTTTATTGTTATCATTGTGTTCCCATTTCACATTTTCACAACCCTTTAAAGATGCCATTCTTGAATTTCAACGAATGGATAGCATCTCCATGCCGAAGAAGGGAAGTATCCTTTTCGTTGGCAGCTCATCTTTCACAAATTGGAAAGATGTACAAGATTATTTTCCAACTTATTCGATTATAAACAGAGGATTTGGTGGATCAGTATTACCTGATGTAATTCGGTATGCCCAAGAGACAATAGTTAAGTATGCTCCCAAACAGATTTATATTTATTGTGGAGAGAATGATATTGCAGCAGACCCCTCTATTTCTGCTGATACCATACTCAATCGATTTAAAATAGTATATACGATCATTAGAAAAAAATTAAAAAAGAATACACCCATAGTGTATGTATCAATGAAGCCTAGTATTTTACGATGGAATTATGAGAGCAAGATTGTAGAAGCGAATGGGCTTATCAAGCAATTTATTGAGACTCAAAAAAATATTCTGTTTCTAGACGTGCATAGCGCCATGCTTAACCCAGATGGCATGGTAAAGTTAGATATTTTCCTAGAAGACCAGCTGCATATGAATGCGAAAGGGTATACAATATGGCAGGGTATTATTGCGCCAACGCTCGCTAAATAGTAACAAGATTAATGACGATAGACTTACTCCGGCATTTCTTCTAGCTAATAATTTTTATACTGTGCAGGATCTAAAGCATGAGGACTCCATTGATCGAGAAACTCAACGACTTTATCTTTATTGTAGGATTTTCCTTGTTCTAAGTATGCACTGTTTTGTGTATGAATCTGTTCGCCATTTTTATTTAATATGATAAAAACAGGGAATCCGAATCGTTGCGGAAATTTGAATTGAGCTAATATTTTTTTATTTAAATTCTCTTGGCTATAATTTAAATGGTATACTACATAGTTGGCCTTAATAGCTGAATCTAATTGAACATCTTTTGTAACGAATTCATTGAACAGTTTACACCATCCACACCAGTTCCCTCCAATTTGAACAAAAACATTTTTGCCTTCTGTTTTTGCTTTTGCCAACACAACTTTCAAAGCAGAGTCTGCATTTTCATATGGGCTGTAGAGCTTAAATGTTGCGAGTGGGGATGGTTCTAGAGCTACTACATCTTGAGATTTAGTATAGGAAAGTAGCATGGTAGAAAAAAGGGCACAGAGTATATATTTCATGAATTTAAATTGAACTTGTTTCAGTAATTAATTAAGGTAGCAAGCTTAAGTATGAAAGATGAATTAATTTTATTTAGTATTTCTACGTTGACCGTAAAGCAAATTCTATTGAAATGAATTGATTAACTTACTTTAGTAAAGTATGAAAATACAAGTATAAATATAAACACAAAGTATGCAACTATATAAAAAGCAGATTTTATCTTTCATCTTTTCACTACTATTTGTTGTATCGCAGGCTCAACCGTTAAAATGGATTGAAGCTTACCCAGGCGTTTGGAAGGCTTCAATAGGGAAACCTGAATCATTTAATCTACTGAGTGTAGCTAATGTTGCTCCAAAGAAGGAGGCGCTTATTAAATTAGGGAAGTCATCTTTCCCGATGAAAAAAACGGATATTGAAATGAAAGTGGTTGACGGCAAAACATATTTGCGTTTTCCACTTGAAATTGGTGAGCAACTTTTCGGTTTTGGCTTGAATTTTCAAAAAGTATTGCAGCGAGGAAATATAATGGAGCTTCATGTAGATCATTATGGTGGAGCTGATAATGGCCGAACACATTCACCAACACCGTTCTATGTTTCCTCCAAGGGATATGGAGTTTTCATAAATTCAGCCCGCTATATTAAAGTCTGGGCTGGTACAGCAGTTCGAAAAGATAGTCCAGAGTTTCCCGAACCCCGAGATCGTAATCTAGACCCCAATTGGTCTGCTGCTCCTTACTCAGATGCCGTTGAAATGTTAGTTCCAGCTGCAGGCGTAGAATTGTATGTGTTTGGCGGTTCACAACCGTTAGAGGCTGTTCAACGATTTAATTTATTCAATGGAGGAGGATGTCTGCCACCGAGATGGGGCTTAGGGTTTACACAACGGATTAAAACATTGTATACATCTGAGGAAGCAGAAAATGAGGTTAAGCTTTTTGAGGAAAAGGGATATCCTTTGGATATCCTTGGCTTAGAGCCAGGGTGGCAAAGTAAATCTTATCCAGGTTCATTTTCTTGGGATCGTTCTCGCTTTCCTGATCCCGTTTCTTTTTCAGATCGCTTACTAAGCAAAGGTGTGCGTTTAAATTTATGGATAAATCCTTATGTGTCACCTAGTGCACCTTTTTATAAGGAGATAAAACCATATACCAGTTCACATACGGTATGGCTTGGAAACATAGTTGACTTTACTATTCCCAAAGCGCGTGACATTTTCTTCAATCATTTGAAAAAAAATCAATTGGACATTGGTGTAAGCGGCTATAAGATTGACGAAATTGACGGATACGATAATTGGCTTTGGCCAGACGTAGCTACTTTCCCATCGGGCATTAGTGCTGAGCAGATGAGGCAAACCTATGGACTTATGTGTCAGCGTTATTCGTTTGATATCTTTCAAAAAATGAATAAAAGGACATATGGGTTAATTCGAGCATCTAATGCTGGTGGTGTTTCTTTTCCTTATGTAATTTATAATGATTACTATGATCACAAGAACTTCGTTACAGCGTTAATCAATAGTAGTTTTTCGGGTGTATTGTGGACACCAGAAGTTCGGTCGTCTGAATCATCTGAAGAATGGCTAAGAAGATTTCAATCTAATGTATTTTCTCCATTGGCTATGATCAATGCATGGTC
>CAMCBE010000206.1 GCA_945872805.1 Chitinophaga pinensis
CCGCCAAGATTATGTTTAACGTTGTCAACAGTGAGTGATAATGAATTTGTTACCATAATACGTACAAATTAATTAAAATGCCCCTAAGAGTTGAATTCTTTCTTTAAAATTTCCCTTATTTTAAAGGTAATAAACGAAATTAGCCTTCAATATTTCAAATATGGAAACTTACGGTAGGATTTTATTGTTTGCAATGCCTATTTTTTTACTTCTAGTATTATTAGAAAAATGGTATGGGTGGAAAACTGGCCGAGTTTGGGTAAGGAGCATGGATATGATTTCAAGCCTCACCTCTGGTGTAACTAATGTAACCAAAGATGTCTTGGGGTTGAGTATTGGCATATTAAGTTACCAATGGATGGTAAACCACTTTGCTATAATCCACATTGAACAGAGTATTTATCTTTATATAATAGCCTTCCTAGCCCTTGATTTTTCTGGATACTGGGTTCATCGAATACAGCATACAACAAATATTTTCTGGAATGCACATATTATTCATCATAGCAGCGAAGAATTCAATTTAGCCTGTGCTTTACGACAAAGCATTTCAGTTTTTATTCATCTTTTCACTTTCTTTCTTATTCCTGCTGCAATTCTTGGGGTGCCTTCAGAAGTTATTGCTATAGTAGCCCCATTACATTTGTTCATACAATTCTGGTATCATACCGTACTCATACAGAAAATGGGATTCCTTGAGAAAATAATCGTCACGCCTTCTCACCATCGAGTTCATCATGCTATAAACCCGGAATACATAGATAAAAATTATTCGCAAGTCTTCATTATTTGGGACAAGCTCTTTGGAACTTTTCAAGAGGAATTAACTGAAGTGCCTGCGGTATATGGAATCACAAAGCCCGCTGCCACGTGGAATCCCATCAAAATTAATTTTCAACATCTCTATTTATTAATTCTTGATTCGTGGAGAACTAAAAACATAGGTGATAAATTTAGAATTTGGTTTATGCCAACAGGTTGGAGACCAACTGACGTGAACTCTATTTATCCTATTCAGAAAATAGACAATGTGTATAATTTTAAAAAATATGACCCGTTAAGCTCCAATAGTCTTAGAGCTTGGTCGTTTATTCAACTATTATTTTTGATGTTTTTTGTTGGACATTTATTTGGAAACATAGGTAAGATTGGCAGTCCTGGAATATTTCAATACGGCCTATTTGTTTTCATCTACATTTATGCCATGACTGAACTGATGGATAAAAATCCTATTGCGTATGTTTGGGAAGGACTAAAATGTTTATCTGGCTTATACTTTTTAAGTGTAACTGGAAATTGGTTTGGTGCAGGCCGCTACATTCCATTCGTTAATTACTTCGTTCAAGGATATATTATCCTTTCTTTTCTTGCTTCAATCTATTTTACTACCCTACAGAAAAGAGAATTGGCTGCAGTGTAACTCATCGATTGAGCCGTTATAGATAAATAAAAAAAGAGAAGTGAAGAGGAATCAATAATTAAGTCAATTAATTAGTGATTCGTTATTACTTCTTATTTTATCGCTTAACTTGTTTTATCGCCGCTTCAACTAATGGCTCCAGTACTTTGTAGCCTTCTACTGTTGGATGTACACCATCTTCAGAATACTCTTCTTTCATCCCTTTCTTATCATCCACTACAGCAGAATATAAATCGAGATAGAAGAATTTATTTTCTTCTGCGAATTTTTTGATTTCTTTATTGAGTGCAATTACTAAATCGGCCGGTTGAATTTCAGGCCTCCATCCAAAAATATTTGCAGGTAATACTGAACATAGCACAACTTTAATATGATTTGCTCGAGCTAATTGAACAATGGCTTTAATGTTATTCAAGGTTTTCTGCTGATCATAAGGAGCATTATTTTGAGCAATATCATTGATCCCCGCTTTAAGCACCATTACATCTGGCTTAAGGGCTAAGACGTCATCATAAAATCGCAGGAGCATTTGTGGCGTAGTTTGTCCACTGATTCCTCTATCGTAATAGGGCTTGCCTGCAAAAAATTCTGGTCTTAACTCCAACCATCCTTCGAAAATAGAATTCCCCAAAAATACCACTCGTTTTTCTCCAGCCATCGGGGCAGGAACTTTTGCATTTTCTGAGGCATATTTTTGAAAAATCGCCCAAGCAGACCAATCTTCACTAATTTTTTTTTGTGCAAATAATCCTACTGTTAAAATTGAGAACGATGCAAATAAAAAAATTGACTTAAAATTATGTTTCATGACTATTTATTTAATTCTTTTATAGATACTATTGCTTATTTACTCTAACTACTGAAAGCTGTTTAAACTTAAAATACAAATGCTTAACCGTATAGTTCAAAATGAATCGACTTTTTATCGAATCCTCTATCTTGTATACGTTTACGAGCATCATTAATCATATCTCGCCATCCACATAAATAAAAATGTGCGGATTCTTTTTTGTCTTCTAAAAGTTGCTCATAAATGGCATGAACATAGCCAATACAATGGCCTTCTGGAACATTCTCTTCCCTTGAAAAGGTTGGGAAGTAATGAAATCCGGATAGTTTTTCCTTCAAATCAAACATTTCTTGTAAATACAACGCATCGGGACATTTTCTTGTACCAGAAATTAGAAAAATATCCTGGTGGGGAATATTATTTCGATGAATATGTTGAACCATAGATCTAAATGGTGCAATTCCAGTACCAGTACAAATCATATAAATATCAGTGGTAATAGGATCGGGCAGGATAAAATGGCCCATTGGACCTCGAACTGGAAACTCGGTTCCTACTGGAGCTTGATTAAATAAATAGGTAGTTCCTAATCCACCTTCCATGATTACAATTACAAGTTCAAATACATTCGTTCCATTTGGGCAAGACGCAATAGAATAGCTTCTCAATCGCTTACTTGGCTGTTCATGGATTGGCAAATCCAAGGAAACGAATTGCCCGGGGATAAAATCAAACTTATCGATTTCAGTCAATTCAATCCAAAACCTTTTTGTAGAGATTGTTTCGTCTTCGATACGAATGATTTTTCCATTTTGCCAAGATTGTGCAGCCATGGTAATGTATTAGAGGATTAAAATTATCAAGCTTTTGCGCGAATCATTAAAAAGCCAAAAATCAACATACCTATTCCAGTATATAGATTTATATCTTTTGGCAAGTCTGAAAAAAAATATTCCCCAAATAAAACAAGAGATACTAAAACAAAAAATACACCGATTACAAAACTTAACTGATTTAATTTTTCTAGCATAAAAATAGTTTAATACAACAGTATATTTAGAATTATGGTAATGATAAGTAAGATGATGCCAATTGGTCCAGCCTTAAGGTACCACTTTTGATCAGATGCATTTACTCTTTCTGTTAGAGAATAGACAAGTCCTTTTAACTCGTTATCACTCTTTGGTTTTGTAACGAGACTAATTAAAATAGTTGCCGTAAAATTGGTTAACCAAGAGAATGTGGCTACTACGAATGCCTGTCCCATTCCACTCTTAATTTCAAACATAGGAGAGATCCATCCGCCCTTCCCTTCTGCTATTGTCAACCCATGGGTTATGGTTGCGGCAAGTGTTCCTGCCATTAGCCCCCAAAAAGCACCATGCCCAGTAGTTCGTTTCCAAAACATCCCCAATAAGAACGTGGCGAATAGAGGCCCATTTACAAAACTAAATACCAGTTGAAGAAAGTCGTTTATGTTATTATAGCCTTGGGCTATATATGCTGTCATGATGGAAAGTAGGATTCCAATCAGTGTAATCATTTTACCAACATATAGATAGTGTTTGTCTGATTTGTTTTTAACAAAATACGACTGATAAATATCATACGTAAATACGGAATTAAACGCTGTTACATTTCCAGCCATTCCACTCATGAAAGAGGCGATTAATGCAGTTATACCCACGCCAAGAAGTCCACTAGGGTAATAGTGTGCAATCAGAGAAGGTAATGTCATGGTATAATCCAACGCCCCTTTAGCATCAAGCGGAATACTATATCCTTTTGATTGAAGTGCTGGCTGCATTAAGGTAATTGCTACAACTCCAGGAAGCACAACAATCAATGGCATAAACATTTTGGGGATGGCTGCGAGAATTGGAGTTCGCTGTGCTGCACTCATATTTTTCGCAATCATAGCACGCTGAATTACGAGGAAATCAGTACACCAATATCCAAAAGACAGCACAAAACCTAGTCCAAAAAGCATGGATATAAAATTTATACCCATTGGATTCGCTTCTGCATTTCCCATATACTTCCAAGCGTGTGTAAGCTCTGGTTGAAGGTTAGCTCTAATGGAGGACCAACCACCGGCATCATGCAAT
>CAMCBE010000207.1 GCA_945872805.1 Chitinophaga pinensis
AGGTATACCGCAGTATCTACAAAGGTAGATTGCATGTTAGAGAGCTGAAGGGCTTTTCTTAAGTGGGGAATTAAAATCCCATTTAAATTATTCGATATGCCCCATAGAAAAAAAAGGCTAGTAACAAAAATGAATGGAATGAGATAGGAAGATTTTTTGGATGTCATCGTTGATTTGTTTTAAGTTAAGGCAGCTCTATCTAAATGAACATAACCACCATCAACATGAAGCAGTTGTCCGGTAGTATGGGATGATTTGGATGAAAGTAAAAACACCACCGCATTAGCTATTTCTTCTCCTGTTGTCATTCTTTTCCCTAGTGGTATTCTCTCTGTAATTTTTTGTAAGGTCTCTACCGGGTTAGGTACTGTTTTAATCCATTTGTCATACAAGGGGGTATAGCATTCTGAAACAACTACGGCATTTACGCGTATTCCGTATTTTAATAATTCAACTGCCCATTCGCGTGTTAAGCCACTTCTTCCGCCATTGGCTGCTGCATATCCTGATGTGCCACCCTGACCGGTTTCAGACACTTTAGACGTAATGTTTACAATCGCACCCTTGCTTTTTTTCAATTCAGGTAAAGCGGTTTGAACAACAAGGTAATAGTGTACCACATTGTTATGAAGTGATTTCATGAAGTCTTCATAGTTGCCACCTTCAAGTGGAACGCCATCATTGATGCCCGCATTGTTAATGACACCATCAATGCGATGGTATTGTTCTATGACCTTGTTTACAGCCTCAATGCATTCAGTAGGATTGGTAAGCTCCACTTTAAATTGAGCTCCACGTTCAATTGACTGCACTGTTTTTTTATTATCCTCTTCGTTGCGTCCGAATATGATTGGTAATGCTCCCTCGGAGGCAAGGAGTTTCACTATGGATTCACCAATGCCTTTGGCGCCTCCAGTAACAATGATGACTTTGTCTTTTAATCCCAAATCCATGACCTATATTTTATAAAATTTTATCGTATTTGTACCAAACAATTTATCTTGATCTTCTTTCCTTAATTGACTTGAAAATTTCTGAACCACTTGATATACTTGTTGGTAGCTACCGGCTACTAAGCACACAGGCCAATCCGTTCCAAAGCATATCCTATCCACCCCAAAATGTTCAGCTGCACTATCAAGATAAGGTTTTAAATCATCATAGGTCCAATGTTTATAATCGGCTTCGGTAATCATCCCACTTAACTTACAATAAATTCCTGGGTGCTGTGCTAAAGTCTTAATGTTCGCTTGCCAGTCTTTGATGTTTCTGTTTTTAATATCGGGCTTGCCAATATGATCGAGTATCATTCTATTGTCTGGCAACTTATCAACGAACTTTATTAACGATGGAAATTGATGATGGTATACCAGCAAGTCGTAGGAATAATCAACTGTGGCAAGTGCTTTTACATTGGCAATAAATTCTTTCTTGGTAAGGTATGCCTCATCGGGTTGTCCTTGCATGATGCAACGAAATCCTTTTAATTGAGAATCCTTTTTCCAATAATGCATACGCTCGATGGCATGGGTCGATTTTAAATCGATCCATCCAACTACCGCTTTTATACTATCATGTTGAGCTGCTAAATCTAGCAGGTATTGAGTTTCTGTTTCTGTTTCATCTACTTGCACTGCAACGGTGCCGTCGATGTTTAGGGCATTCAATTCTTTTGCTAAATCAGTCGGACTAAAATCCTTTCTGATCACCTTCATGCTGTCATCCATCCATTGATGTGCAATGGGACTGTATTTCCAGAAATGCTGATGAGCATCAATTCTCATATGCAATGGCTGTTTGACGTTGTTCGCCGAGCCCTTCAATTCCAAGATGTATTATATCCCCTGCCTTTAAATAGAGTGGTGGTTTTTGTCCCATGCCAACGCCTTCTGGAGTACCTGTACTAATAATATCGCCAGGTAGCAATGTCATGAACTGAGAGATATAACTAATCAGGTGTGGTATTTTAAAAATCAAATCGGATGTATTTGAATTTTGCATGCGCTTACCATTGAGTTCAAGCCACAAATGTAAATTATGGTGGTCTGTTATTTCATCTTTGGTAACGAAGTATGGACCTAGCGGCGCAAAGTGGTCACAGCTTTTTCCTTTCACCCATTGTCCACCACGTTCTAATTGAAAAGCTCTTTCACTGTAATCATTGTGCAAGCAATAGCCTGCTAAATAATCCATGGCATTTTCTTCGTCCACATAGGTTGCTTTTTTACCAATTACCAACGCCAATTCAACTTCCCAGTCAGTTTTTTCTGAGCCTCTTGGAATGATCACTGGATCATTTGGTCCACACATCGCTGAGGTGCTTTTGAAAAAGATGATGGGTTCTTTTGGTATGTCCATGCCACTTTCTTTAGCATGGCGTGCGTAGTTTAAACCAACGCAAATTATTTTTGAAGGCCGTGCCAAGCACGCTTCAAAACGAAATGTTGAAGTTATTTCTTCACATTGATCAGCGTTGGACGAAAGCCACTCGCTTAATTTTTGTAATCCTCCATGGCTAAGAAAATCTTCGTTCAAGTCTTGTCCGAATGAGCTTATGTCCAGGTGTTTGCCATTTTCTGTTAGTAATCCAATTCCTATAGCCCCATTTTTTTCAAATCTGAAAAGTTTCATGCTGTATGTATTATTTAATTATTGATTCGTGTAAAGCCACCATCAATGGTGTAGTCTGTTCCTGTAATGAATGCCGCTTGCTCGCTGCATAAATAAAACGCGAGTGAAGCGATTTCATTCGGCTTGGCCATTCTCCCAATGGGTTGGCTGGCCGATAGTTTTTCAAACATCTCTTGTTGTTTATCTGGATAATGTTTTTCTATGAAGCCATCGACAAATGGCGTATGCACACGGGCCGGTGAGATGCAATTGCAGCGTATTCCTTGTTTGATGAAATCCCTGGCTATGCTCAATGTCATAGAAAGAATAGCGCCCTTACTCATGCTGTAGGCAAAGCGATCAGGAATTCCTACCGTTGCTGCAATGGATGCCATATTCAATACGATACCTGTTTTTTGCTCTACCATATATGGAAGGCAAGCATGTATACAATTATATGCACCTTTTACATTCACATTGAAGATGCGCTGAAAATCTTCTTCAGACGTATTAAGCGCATTGCCAATGTGTGCAATGCCAGCATTGTTAATTAAGATTCCGATTTCATGTTCTTTAGCAATTACCGAAACCAACTCATTTACTTGCTGCTGGCTGGTGATATCGACTTCATGAAAATGCACCTTTGTTTTGTCGAGTCCTAAGGCATTGATATCTTCTTCTGATGGTTTTTTAAGGTCAAATACGTCAATTATGGCTCCTTGTTTGTGAAATAGATCCACAATGGCAAGTCCAATGCCGCTTGCTCCACCAGTTATAATGAGATAAGGCGATGAAAGGGTAAAAGGCGATGAATGCATGGTTATTAATTTGGTTTTAAAATAAGTTCGACAATTTAAGATAATCTCCCTTATTTTTTTTAATTAATTGATATATTTAAACACTTTTTAGCACAGCGCTACCATTGAATAAGATTACTAATGAAATTATACAGAAAACAAAAAAGCAGTTGGGTAGAATCCGGCAATTCTTTTTATAAAATAGACATGAATTGGGATGAATTAGTGAATCGAAAAGGATTACACTCTTTCTTGGCCGAGTTATTGCCAAGTTTAACAAAAGATGAATCCATTGATGCTAATGCATCATTTGATGCGCCAACGGTTTCGCAAGAATTGTGGGCAGCTGGGGTTACATACTTAAGAAGTAAAGTGGCTAGAGAGAAAGAATCTGAAAATGAAGGGGGGTCTAGTTTTTATGATAAAGTATACGGAGCCGATAGACCTGAGTTGTTTTTTAAATCAGTGCCTCAACGGATCGTAGGCCATTTAGATCATGTCCATATCCGTAGAGATTCAACATGGGACGTGCCCGAACCTGAATTGACGTTATTTATGAGTTCTTATGGAACCATCGAAGGATATAGTGTAGGCAATGATATGAGTTCACGGAGCATCGAAGGACAAAACCCGTTGTATTTAACACAGGCTAAAGTGTATGATCGTGGTGCGTCTGTTGGACCATGCCTTGCGGTATTGCCTGAAGCCATTCCAACCACTACTGAAATCAAGCTTGTCATCCTACGAAAAAATGAAGTCATATTTGAAGGGGTTACATCCGTTTCTCAAATTAAAAGGACCTTCGAGGATCTTGTTAAATATTTGTTTGCAGAAACCAGTTTCGAGCATGGTGTATTATTGATGACCGGAACAGGTATTATCCCTGCAGAC
>CAMCBE010000208.1 GCA_945872805.1 Chitinophaga pinensis
CTTTTTTTGCAAAAAAGTTGAAAAAACAAAATGAAAAGAATGAGGAGCAATAGTAATGCCTTTGGGCAAACACAAAAGCAAGAAAATTATTGAAATGCCAAACGGATATTTATTATGCTTGTATGTTAGAAATAAGCTTACAGGTGAAATAAAGAATTATGCAGAAACAAATATTCTAATTCTGATTATTACTAATAAAAAGAATAAATTGAGCTATGAATAAGTATATCCTTTTCACCATCCTGCTTGTATCTATACATTGCATCCCTTCTACTTTGATAGCGCAAACTAAAAGCCTATTCAATGGAAAAGATTTAAGTGGGTGGCATATTGATGTTCCAGAAATGGATACCAACGCAGCTGCTATTAATCCTTTTATCGTACGCAATGGATTATTGGTAAGTCTGGGCACCCCACAGGGACATATAATTACCGATGCCGACTATGAAAATTTTAGATTAAACATAGAATATCGCTTTGCAGCAAAGCCGGGAAACTGTGGTGTACTGGTATTTGCCTCTACTCCAAGAGCACTGTATAAAATGTTTCCAAAATCAATAGAAGTCCAAATGATGCACAAAAATGCAGGTGATTTTTGGTGCATCGTGGAAGATATTGAGGTGCCTGAAATGGAAACCCGTCGAGGTCCTAAAGAAAAATGGGGAATTACTGAAGGCAAGGAAAGGCGAATAAAAAACCTCACTGACAACTCTGAAAAACCGCTGGGCGAATGGAATAGTATGATCATTGAATGCATTGGAAATACCATCAACGTATGGGTAAATGGAGATAATTTAAACAAAGGCTATAACGCTACAGCCAGTAAGGGCCATATTGCACTTCAAGCAGAAGGCTCCGAAGTAGAATTTCGAAAAGTTGAATTAACCGATCTTACGAAAACTCTAAAAAAATAAATTCGTTCCTTTTAGCAATCACTTTTCCTACTGCAGATTAAAAAGATGAAATGGTATAAATAGCTAGATTCACTAAAAATCATTTCATTTGTAAATGATTTTTAAAATTCAACATTATGCATATTTCAATCACTGGATTAAAGCCAAAGGGATTATGGGATTTATCAGATTTTGGAGTTTAGCAATTCCTTCATTCGGTGAAGCAAAATCTGCAAAAGGAAATTTACATAGTGCTGTGAAAAAAATCAACGGCTATAATTGTACTTTGTCGGCCTGGGAGAGTCGTGAGATGATGCTTGTCTTTATGAAAAACGGTGTTCACCTAAAAGCAATGAAAGCATTTCGTTCAATAGCAACAGGTAGAACATATGGATATGAATCAGATACCATCCCAAGTTGGGAGGAGGCTTATTCACTATTAGAATCGAAAGGTAAAAATTATTAAAACGAATAAAATGAAAACTTCATTCAACAAGTTTATCTACATTGGTTTTATCCTATTTGGAATTTATGAATTAGTTTATAAGCACTCTGCAGGAGATGCAGCTACCTATATGGGTATTGCTCTAGCCTTTGATCCTTTCGATCAAGCACAACCTTGGAAAGAAAGACCAACATGGCAAAAAGCAGTTTTAATTATTCACTTGGCAATTGTTGCAGGATTATTTGGGTATATGATTGGTAATTCACAAAGTGAAATAAGAAAGGGAATAATGGATGGTTGGCAAGGGAAATAAATGATATGAAAACATTGACCTTTCATAAGTAACTATTTCATTTGATGAACTTTCTTTCAGCAAATTCTAGATTTTCACAAGAGGTATAGTGAAATTGAATAATAGAATGAATCTATTTTATTGGTCAACAATCATATCTTAGTGACATAAAAAGAATGATCTAATTTTAGTCTTCAATAAGATATAGTATATGAGAATATTTCCCCTTTGCCTTTTGCTTTCAATACTAACACTAAAATCATTTTCTCAATTAGGGGCTAACCAAGAGAGTATACTACCTAAAGTGGCACATGGTAGCGTCCAACGCATCATAAATTTCAATTCAACCTATGTTGATTCAAGGAATGTTGATGTGTGGCTGCCAGAAGGATATACTATAGATAAGAAATATCAGGTATTGTATATGCATGATGGACAAATGTTATTCGACAGCACAACTACTTGGAATCACCAGGAATGGCAAGTTGATGAAATTGCAACCAAACTGATTAACGAAAATACGATTGCTCCGTTTATAGTCGTGGGCATTTTCAATTCAGGTAGCAAAAGACATTCCGACTACTTTCCACAGAAACCATTTGAAAATTTGAGTAAAGAAGAACAGGAGTTGATTTACAAGTCAAATAGATCAAATAATAATTCCGTATTTGCTGACAAAATTCATTCAGACGATTATTTAAAATTTATAGTAGAGGAATTAAAGCCGTTTATTGATAGCGCCTATTCAACACTTAAAAGCAAGAAATACACATTCATTGCAGGCAGCAGCATGGGCGGATTAATATCCATGTATGCCATTTGCGAATACCCCAATGTATTTGGCGGCGCAGCATGTATGTCTACTCACTGGCCTGGCACATTTGCTGTAGACAATAATCCAATTCCAGGTTCTTTTTTAGATTATCTGAAAATGAATTTACCCTCACCCCGGAAACACAAATTATATTTCGATCATGGCACCAAAACACTAGACGCTATGTATGGAGCATTTCAAACAAAAGCCGATCAAATTATAATTGATGGAGGATATACATCTGCACATTTCATGACCAAAGTATTTGAAGGAGACGATCACTCTGAAAAATCGTGGGCAAAACATCTTGACATACCATTGAATTTTTTGCTTAACAAATAAAGTTTGAAAAAAGAAATTGAAATAAAATGTTTTTTGAAATATCTCACCTCATCCATGCTATTCATTTTAGTAATGATCTCTTAAAGGGACTAAGTAAAATATATTCTTTCTAATTATATTTTGAATGCTAGATATAAAGTTAAATAGGTTCTGCTAACTTAATTATAAATGTTCAATCGAAAAATTAGGCGTCTTAAAATATTCTGATAGTCTTGTCATTATAACATCTGAAGTAAACTCCATAAAAGCATAATATTTCAACAGACCTGTTTTACCCGAACTAGCAAATGTTGATTTCCAAAGACTATAAACACGTACACCTCCATCAAATTGGTTACTAGAGTCTACTCCCTTACGCCATAATGGGTTTGTAAAATAATATCATTATAAGTGCTCATGAATTTTTTCATGGCCGCATACCATTTTGCTTTAGGAAGGGAATCAGCACCAACAGGAGGTGGAGACCACATGAAATCATCAGTGCCCAGAGAGGCTATTGTAATCGAGCCTTTCGCCAAAAAGGCTTCGATGAATTTTTTAGCTATTGCTAGGTTCTTTGTATAAGCAGCTTCAGCTGGATTATTTGCAGTAGGTTTGGTATGAGTACAGGCTGCTAATAATGAAACCAAAAGCAGCCCAATAGTGGAACTTTTAATTTTTAATATGTTGATTTAATCTTTAAAAGTAGGCCATATTAGGTTTCTTTTTGATACTATTATTAAAAAATTCACCTCATATTTAAACTAAAATTATAGGACAATTAGATCAAAAATTGGAGGCATCTAGTGCTTCTCATGGGACTAAAAAAGGCAAAATAAGTGACTAACGAGCCTTGAAATATAAAAATATTATAAAGATCCACATTTATGACTTATTTATTGGTTTTAGGCATTAAGTATCTATAAGATACTTATCTTACCGAAAATAGGAATGAATACAGGTACCCGGCTAATAAGTAGAATATTCACAATTGTATTTTTTCTTAATGCGATGTTCACTTTTAGTGGACGTTCTCAAAGTGTGTCAGATTTCATATTTGACAATTACTCCATAAAAGAAGGGCTATCCCAGAGTTCAGCGATCTCTTTATATCAAGACAAAATTGGGTATATATGGGTAGGAACTCAGTCTGGCGCTAATCGATTTGATGGCTATACATTTAAACAATACAGCAACGATAAAAACAATCCCAAATCCCATTCAGCAGGTTGGGTTCTCAGTCATGATGAAACTGAAAATGGCGATATATGGACATCTGATAATTATGGACATATATCTAGATTAGATAGAGCTACTGATAAATGGACAAATTATATTTTGCCTATCAGGGATTCATTGATGAAGAAAAATAAAAATTTACCATTTTGGTTTGGATCATCTTCAAGCCTTTATATAGATAATAATACTGCGGTACTTTGGATGGGGTCATATGGAACGGGCTTATTATCATTCGACTTAAAAACAAAAAAATTTAATCAGTTTCTGGTCCATC
>CAMCBE010000209.1 GCA_945872805.1 Chitinophaga pinensis
TAGGGTTTTCTCAATATCAGCAGTTCTACTTGGGCCAGTTGCGAATGAAATTTGCGATGGTAGATTCTCCCCATATTTTTTTTGCAGGTATATCAATGCATCTTTAACATCAAATACAATCTGACTGCTCTTTGCAATACAAATATGAATAGGTGCATATACACTAGTGGTTCTACCTGAAGATTCTACGGAAGACAGTACCATAGACCCAGTTCTTGCTACTAATAATTCACAACGTGTTATAGAGACATCCGAGTCAGCCAAGGATTTTTCAGAAAAGGAATCGAAGCCAAAAGAGACAAATGCATCACGAAGATTTTGATCAGAACAATAAACCTCATTCCATTTTTGGGTGATGGCCAACGCTTTGATTTGGTCAACTAAGTCTTCTTCATTTACACAAAAAGAAAATTGGCCAAGAAGCGAAGTGAATTTTTCTGCGAATAATACTGCAAAATCCTCTTCTGATGGAGCAAAAGCAAAGTCAGTCTTTTCAATTTGCTGAAAAGGAGCAGGAACCGGATGAGTAAGTGCTTTCCTGATGTGCTTAAGAATACTCTCTTTAGCTGAAGAGGCTTTCATGTTTATTCTGCTTTATGATCTTCAGACTTTTTTTCTTCAACTGCAACAGGCTCTGTAGAAATTGAATCTACCACAGGTGTCAAAGCAACATCTTCATCATTTGCAAATATTTTTTTCTCTTCGTATGGTCTTTTACCAATAAGATCTTCTACATCTTGTTGATGCAAAACCTCTCTATCTAACAAGGCCAATGCGATTTTTTCAACTTCTGCTTTGCGTTCTGTTAACAAGGCCTTTGTTCTCTGATATGCTTTGTCAACCAATCCTCTCACTTCTTCGTCAATAATTTTTCCTGTTTCCTCACTATAAGGCTTAGTGAATACGCTCTCTTGCTGTGGATCATAGAAACTTACATTTCCAATCTTCTCATTCATTCCATACACAGTAACCATGGCGTATGATAGCTTTGTTACTTGCTGTAAATCGTTTTGAGCTCCTGTAGAAATTTTGCCAAAGAAAATATCTTCACTAGCTCTTCCGCCTAAGGTCATACACATTTGATCAGTCAGCTGTTCAACATCATAAAGGTATTGTTCCTTTGGAGTATACTGAGCATAGCCAAGAGCGGCAACACCACGAGGAACTATAGTTACCTTAAGAAGTGGATACGCATGTTCAAGATACCATCCACAAACCGCATGGCCTGCTTCATGATATGCAATAATTTTTTTCTCTTCAGGAAGTATGATTTTATTTTTCTTTTCTAAACCACCAATTACTCTATCGATGGCATCTTGAAAATCATCCATCTCAACTTGCGACTTGCCTTTACGAGCAGCGATCAATGCAGCTTCATTACATACGTTTGCAATATCAGCGCCAGCAAAACCTGGAGTTTGTTCAGCTAATTTATGAATAGCAAGTTTGTCGGAGTGCTTAATAGGTTTAAGATGTACATGAAATATTTCTTCCCTTCCTTTTACATCTGGCTTATCAATGCTGATTTGACGATCAAATCGACCTGGCCTTAATAATGCGCTATCCAATACGTCAGGACGGTTAGTAGCCGCTAGAATGATTATTCCACTATCACCGCCGAAACCATCCATCTCAACAAGCAACTGATTTAGGGTGTTTTCACGCTCATCGTTACTCATCATCATGTTCTTTCCACGTGCACGCCCAATGGCATCAATCTCATCTATAAATATGATGCATGGTGCTTTTTCCCTGGCCTGCTTGAATAAATCACGCACCCTACTAGCACCAACACCTACAAATAATTCAACAAAATCTGATCCAGACAAGGAGAAAAATGGCACTTGCGCTTCTCCAGCCATAGCCTTTGCAAGCAATGTTTTTCCTGTTCCAGGAGGACCAACAAGCAATGCACCTTTTGGAATTTTACCCCCAAGAGCTGTATATTTTTTTGGGTTTTTTAAAAAATCGACAATTTCCATTACCTCCTGTTTAGCCTCTTCGAGTCCAGCCACATCATTGAAATTGATATTGACTTTAGTCCCTTTGTCAAAAAGCTGAGCTTTGGATTTTCCAATATTGAAAATACCACCAGCGCCGCCGCCACCGCCAGCGCCGCCACCCATTTTTCTCATCATTAGAACAAAGAGAAGTCCGAACATGAGTAATGGAAATAAAAAGTTTACCAATGGGCCAAAAAATTCAGGATCACTCACCGGATCTACAGCCACCGGATTTACTTCTGGATGAATGGCAAAGTATTTATCGAGATTTTCTTGATAGTCGTCTACTTTTGAATAGCTAAATTGAAAATGAGGCCCTTTTGATGTTTTGGCATAAACCAATTTCTCCCCCAAAAGCTCCTTATATGAAGGCTTTGAAAGACTATCGGGCTTTATGAACACACGAATTACCCCTTTATTTTTAACAGGCTCCAACTTAAGAACATCATTGTTTACAAGCATGATCTGCTTGAACTTAAGTTCTGTGATGTTCATCGCATCTGGAGTGACTCCGCGAAGCACTTGGTATCCAATAAGCATAACTGCTGCAACTACATAAATCCAATAGAAACTGAATTTAGGACTTTTCCCAGTCGGGTTGCCACTGCTATCTTTTTTACGTTTTAATCCTTGAAACGGACCTGATTTTTTGTTATTGCTCTGCTCTTCCTGATTCATATTGGCCTCTTTATTATATTTTTTTTACTGCTTTTTTTTCTTTGCTTGGAGACTTTCCAGCGCTAGCTTTTTTGGGAGCCGCCTTAGGCTTTTCTTCATCAATTTCTTCCTGTGCGATCCCATCACTCCACATCTCTTCAAGTCGATAAAATTTGCGGGTTTCAGCCAGAAATATATGTACTACTACATTTACATAATCCACCAATACCCATTGTGCAACGCCACTCCCTTCTCTCTTGTATGCAATTTCGCCACACTCTTGCTTTACCATGACTTCAATCCAGTCCGCAATTGCTCTAACTTGTACTGTTGACGGAGCCTCACAAACAACAAAAAAATCAGAAACTGATTCTGAAATCTTCCGAAGATCAATTGAAACGATATGCTCTCCTTTCTTATCTTGAATAGACTTTATGATAACCTTAAGTAATTTGCTGTTTCGGGTTAATCGGGTAATTTTTCTTTGTGGTTCAGCTACTACAGATTGTGATGCCAAATGATTTTTTTTTATTGCTTGCGGGTTTAAAATTCAGATCTTTCCGGTGTAAACAGTTGAAACTTAAACGCTCCGGGCTAAGATGATATTTTTCTTATTTATCTTGCCCAAAAATACGGATTAATTTCAATCCTTCCTCATGGCCCACTTCGGAGATCCTTTAGTTATATTATCTAGCGTTGAGAGTACCAATAACCATGCCATGAAACGGCTCAAAGTTGGGAAAATTGCGCATGGAACAACATTTTTTGCCCTAGAACAGACCCAAGGAAAGGGTCAACGAGCTAAACACTGGGAAAGTAAAAAAGGGGAAAACATCACTATGAGCGTAGTTGCTGATTGCAAAAACCTACAAATACAGCATCAAAATCAACTTTCTATTGCGGTAGCACTTGCCTGCTACGCCATGTTAAAAAATTATACAGGTGATGAGGTTGCCATAAAATGGCCCAATGATTTGTATTGGGGTGACAGAAAGGCAGGAGGTATATTGATAGAGAATGTAGTTTTAGGTCAAAATTGGGAAACGGCAATTATTGGAATTGGAATCAATGTTAATCAAACTGAATTTGGGGTGATGGACCGGAAACCTGTTTCACTAAAGCAAATCACGGGTAAGCAACTCAATCCTATTGACTTGGCAAACGAAATATGCCATGAATTAGACGTTATATTCTCTCATATAGGAAAACCTTCATTCAAACAATTCCACAACCAATATAATACCGTCTTATATAAACGAGAGCAAGTCGTCAAATTCAAAGAAGGAAATATCCAATTTGAGGCCCTCGTTAAAAGGGTTACCGAATCAGGTCATTTAGTAATTCAACAGGGTGTTGAAAGAGAAATAGCATTAGGAGAAATAGAATGGATGAGTTAATCTCAACCTTCAAACCCTGAAGCTATTTCATCTGCATGTACCTTGACCTTGGGCTTTACAATTACTTTGACCACTACACCGTTTTCATCAATCAAAAATGTTTTTCTAAAAACGCCCATATATTTATTGCCATAAAGCGATTTCTCACCCCATACGCCATATTTTTCGACTAGGCTCTTATCTGTATCAGCAATGATTTGAAATGGAAGTTTG
>CAMCBE010000210.1 GCA_945872805.1 Chitinophaga pinensis
CCTGAACCTAAGGTGACGTTGCGTATAAAGGAGCGACGATCTGTACTCATGGTATTGATTTTTAGATGAGTTTTAAAGGTAAGGAAAAGACTTGAAATAGTTTATAATAGACTTTAGCCTATTCGGCGCTTAATTAAATGCTCACCAAATTATAGATTTAGCCAATAATTCATCTTAAATACCAATGCCCTATTCTTATTTTTCATGATAGGGTCTGTGAAGTAGTTATCGCTGTAAACAATAAATAAATCACTCATAGGCTTGTAGCGCCATTGAATTCTGCTATTGATATTAAAGTTATTTCGTTGGTTATTGTATTGCAGAAACGTGGTCCAGAATAAATTGGTTGAAAAATTGATGTCAACCCTTGGTGCTATCAAAATCAAATTGCTTGATCCATATTTTTCGGGGAATTGTAATTTAGCTTGTTGCATACTCAATGAAAAACTGCCCCAGGGTTGTACCCTAAATTTCGTAGTTACTTCATACTGAAGAATTGTGCCGTTAAAAAATTCTCCTCCACCAAATAGTAATGTATAGGAGAATTTTTTCTTGATATCAGATCCGTATGTTACAGAGCCAGTGGGGGTTCTGTAATGCCCAGGAGGTATAGGTAATTTGTCGGTAAACGCTGTATTGAAAATAAGATTATTGGCATTAAAACTAGACATGAATATAAAGCTAGAGGTGTTTTTGAGCGCAAGTTCTAAAGACAAATCATGAATACTTTCATTAAACTTTTCATTCAGGTTGAAGTAAATTATGTTTCCTAATTCTAATCTAATTTGATTGATGTTGCCTTTTTTGGGATAAAATGTATGCCTAATCTGATTATAAATTTGGTGATACCCCATCCGAATAACGGTATCTAAAAGGGCATCATAATTATCTATACGGCTTATATACCCCATATCTGCATAATACTTGTCTGTGATCTTCGTTAAGTCAAAAATGATGTTCCATTTTTTCGAATCGTAGCCAAATCCTGAATTCGTATAGTAGTCAGGTTTTTTTAGTAAATCCTTGAATGAAAAATGGTGTCCAGTCCAAGCATTCCATCGGCCTGAGTTATCAAGAAAATTATATTCAACTCCGGCATTTCTACCATACTTATCTAGTGGATCAGTGAACTTATGGTTTTTATCTTCAATCCCTTGACGATTCAGAAAATAGCCTTTTACGGTTGATCTGCCATGAACTTGTTGGTTGAACGTAACCGCTGTATAGTTTTGCGCTGCCGCATCACCTTTTGCTACGGTCTGCATGTTCATCATGCCAACTCTGGTTTTTTTTGTAATATTTCCGCTGATACGTGCTCCTGCCGCTATGGGTATTTTGTTCCCGTTATTATCTAAACCAATTGTTCTTGAGTAAAATGGTCTAATAGGCGGGATGCCATAATTAGAAAACAAATCATCATTTTCTAAGAAGAAGGTTCTTTTCTCGGGAAAGAATATATTGAATCGAGTTAAGTTAGTGACTTGTTTATCTACTTCAATTTGTGAAAAATCTGGATTAACAGTTAGGTCAAGGTTCAATGTAGAGGATAATGCAATTTTCGAATCGAATCCACCACTCAATTTGCCTATTGGTGAAGTGCCTGCCTCTTTATCAGAAGATATTGTGCCAGATGTATACGGTATGAATGCAATATTGGTTCCTGGAGCAGGAGGTGGTGAATCCCAATTTAAGGAACCCGAATAACCAAAATCATAGAAAGGGAAATTAGTTGGCATGTCAGTCCAACATGAAAACTGATTGTTCTTCACATCGTTCCTTAAGAAATTAATCCCCCATCGTGTTTTTCCTTCTTTAAAGCGAAGTGTTTTGAATGGGATGGCAAATTCAGCTATCCAATATGTTTCATGCCTTGAAGTGGCTGAAAACCATTTATTGTCCCAACTAAAATTCATTTCCTCACCAGATGACCCAGCTGAAACCAAGTCTTCCGTTTGAACATTATACGGAGTTACCAAAAATAAGAAACCATTGGTGCGTTGATTAACTGGGTCAATAGCCACACCAACCGCATCACTTGTAAAAAACTCTTGGTCTCTTTTTAACGTTTGTGCCACATAATAATTGGTATCAATGGCTTTGATTCCTATATACAAGAACTGATCATCATAGCTCATTTTAACATAGGTTTGTCGCACTGGTCTGCCTTCATCATTGGGCCATTTGTTCCAGAAGTCTGATGTCTCCTCTGCTACTACCCATGTTTCTTCATCCAGATGACCATCAATTTTTATTGAAGAGGTAGCTTTCTTGATGTTTAATTTGAATTGTTCTTGAAAATTTAGTCCGTTCTGTGCAGATGAACTTAAACAAATATGTAAAAATATACTGACTAGAAACGTGCTGTATTTGTTCATGAATTTTATTTTCAGTTTCCGAAGCTTTGTTTGAATTTAGCTTCGAGCTAAAGTCGGTGCAATTTCATCATTTTTTTATTTTCTTTCCTCATGATTAGTTGGAGAGGGAACAATTATTGATGAATGGGAGTTAATAGTCGGAAGTTTTAATTTTCATATCTTGCACTATGTTTTATCGAGTAGCAAAGATAGTCATGTGGGTTACATTACGGTTTTTTTTTAGAAAAGTCCGAGTAGTAGGTGCCGAAAAATTAGCTCATCGAAACCCAGCTATTTTGATTGCAAATCATACAGCTTCTTTTTTAGATGCTATGGTTCTCTCTGTATTCCTTAGGCGCCCTCTGTTTTTCTTTGTTCGGGGGGATATTTTTAAGCACCCCATCGCCTTGTATATTTTCACTAAGTTACACATGGTTCCTATTTTTAGTAGCGATGATGGAAGAGCGGCGCTCTCTAAAAACAAATCTACCTTCGATCGAGGGCAGGATATTTTAAAGAATGATAAGTTATTATTGATTTTCCCTGAAGGGTATAGTAGACTTTCAAAGGATCTAGCCCCTTTCAAGAAAGGTACGGCTAGGGTAGCTTTACAAACCGCATTTGATTTTGGCATAGAAAAAGAATTTACCATTGAAACAGTATATATTAATTATTCTTTTCATGGATTTAGATCCGATCTTGTAATTCGAATCGGGGATTCATTGTCTCTAGCTAAATATAAAGAGGAATACTCAGAAAGTCCTGGTCATGCAATAACCAATCTAACGCGCGATATGTTTGCCTTATTTGAGAAAAATGTATTGTACGTTGCTCAACCTAAACGAACCTTGTATGTAGAGTCTCTGTTAAGAATGTTGTTTAGGGATGTTCAGTATAAGGCGAATGACTTTTTTATATCCGGTCGTAAGGTATGTCAACATGTATCAGCTTTGTCAGAAGAAGAGTTTGTCAAATTATCAGATCAATTGATTGCGTATCAAGTGATGTTGAAGCAATACCAAATTATGGAGCAAGTGATCTCTTCAAAAAAACCATATCCTGTTTTACGTATTTTCATTTTGCTTATAACGATTCCATTTTCTCTTATTGGATTCGGATTGTGGCACGCACATTTTAAGTTAACAAAATGGATTTCTGATAAAACAGTAACTCGAGATGATTTTTATACGAGTGTATTTTCTGGCATATGGGGGGTAGTGGGTATAATATGGTGGCTTTTGCTTTGTAGTATTGGGTATTATTTTAAAGCAAAATTAATTTTTATCCTTTTCTTTTTTTCGCCAATATTTTATTACGGGTCTTTGCTGTGGCGTGAACAGTTTAAGTTGCTATTATCTGAGTATCGATTTTATTTTCTTTCCAAATCGCGACCTGAAGTGTATCACGCTCTCGTCTCGTCAAGAAATAACATTAAAACTTGGAACTAGTTAATCCTCATTATTGAGTAGGTCAGGTCTTCTATCGTTAGTCCTTTTAAGTGCTTGCTCAAAACGCCATTCTTCTATTTTTCTATGATCACCACTCATTAAAATATCCGGTACTTTCCATTCCCTAAATTGAACAGGTCTTGTGTACACCGGAGGTGCTAAGAGATTATCTTGGAAAGAATCAAAAAGCGCAGATGTTTCATCATTCAATACACCTGGTATTAGCCTTCCGATGGAGTCTATAACCACAGCTGCAGCTAATTCTCCACCGCTTAGTACATAATCACCAATGGAAATTTCCTTTGTAATTAGATGTTGTCTTACTCGTTCGTCAATCCCTTTGTAATGTCCGCATATGAAAAGCAAACTACCCTTCAGGGATAGTGCATTAGCCATTCCTTGATTGAATACCTCTCCATCTGGTGTTAAGTAAATGATCTCATCAAATCTGTATTTGGT
>CAMCBE010000211.1 GCA_945872805.1 Chitinophaga pinensis
ATGGGTATAAATTTATAAAGCGCATTTTCCGTAATCCAATTTGTAATTTTTTGTTTGGATTAATCCCTCCTCATATTGGTATAGGGTTAGCTAATTATTTCAGTAAAACTAGCCGGGCTAGTACTGGGGGAAGTGAAGAGAAATTCCTAGGGGAGCAAGGCGAGTGGTTAATTAGTTATTGCAAAGACATTTTGAAAGAAGATGCATTTGATTATTTTATTTTTGGGCATAGACATTTTCCAATTGACTTTAACCTTTCTGCAGAAAGTAAATATATTAATTTAGGTGATTGGATTAAGTATGATTCTTATGCCGTTTTTGACGGTTTCGAACTAACACTAAAGCAAAACTTTCATGCGTAAATTTTTTACATCAATACTATGTTGCTTCCTATTTGTTAGTTTTATCTATTCACAGCAATTCCCCGTCCCAGTATTTCATCATGAAATAACAGGAGATTATAGTTATGTTAAGGCAGATGAACTTGGAAATATCTTTGCACTTACAGCAGGTGGGCAATTGAAAAAGTTTAATTCGAATTTTGATTCTATAGGTGTGTTTAATGATGTTAAACGTTTAGGGATAGTAAATCATATTGCATTTGGAAATGCGTTAAGAACTATATTGTATTTTAAGCAATATCGAAATATTATTGTTCTTGATAGATTGATGCACGTTGTAAATAAAATTGATTTAAAAAAGCACTCTCTTTTTCAAGTTGAAGCTGCAGCTCCTAGTTATGACAACAAGATTTGGATTTTTGATGAGCAAGAGAGTAAATTGAAAAAATTGAGTGAAGAGGGTTCCGTATTATTTGAAACAGCAGATCTGAGGGTTGTATTTTCAGAAGCTATATCACCCTCTATTGTAATAGACAATGGAGGATTTGTCTATCTATATGACCCTTTGAAAGGGCTCTATATTTTTGATTATTATGGCGGGTATAAGAAGAAAATTTCATTATTAGGCTGCAAAGACATTCAGCCTTTAGGCAAGAACATCATTGGAATATCAAGTGACAAAGTGTTTGTTTTCACTCCTGGAGATGTTGATATTAAAGAAATGAAAATCCCAATAGGATTGGCAAAAGCAAAGCAACTCTCTTTTATGGCCGATGGCTGTATCGCACTTTATGACGATAGGATTGTATCGTATAAATGGACTAAATAATTTTAATATATTTATACCATGCAAGATTTCACGAATAGAATCGTACTTAATAATCCCCTTGGTGATTATTTGGTTGTTGCATTACTCTTGTTAGTCATTTTCATCCTTAAGAAACGTGCAAGTAAGAATATCACTCGACTCATTTTTTTTCTTTTCCGAAAATTGGGTAGAAAAATAAATGAAACTGAGTTTTTCGAACTCATCTTAGCCCCATTAGAAAATTTCATTGTTTTCCTAACTGGTTATCTCGCTTTCAGTGAACTTGTGTTCCCCAAAGCATTTAGATTCCAAGTGTTAAAATCGACTTCTCGAGATTTGATTTCTGGTCTCGCTACAGGAGTACTCATTTATCTTTTCTTTTATACTATTATTAAGGTGATTGACTATATGGCCATTGTATTGGAAAAGAAGGCCAATCAAACAAAAGATTATACAGACAATCAGTTAATTATTTTCTTTCGTGAATTTCTTAAGGCATTAGTCATAATAGTGTGTATCCTGGTTATCATACGATTTGTATTTAATCAAGATATTACAGAAATACTTGCTGGCCTTAGTCTTGCAGGTGCTGCAATCGCTCTTGCGGCAAAGGAAAGTCTCGAAAATCTCATTGCATCCTTTATCATATTTTTTGATAAGCCTTTTACTGTTGGCGATTTTCTTAAGGTTAACCAGGTCACTGGAACGGTAGAAAAAATTGGGCTTAGAAGCACGCGTATTCGAACTATTGAAAAAACGTATGTATCGATTCCGAATAAACAAATGGTAGATAGTATAGTAGATAACATTTCACTGAGGAATAAGCAACGAGGTGAGATTTTAGTTCAATTGGAATTGAAGACCACTACTGCTGAAATGAAAAATATTATAAAGGCCATATCGGATGCTTTGGCAGAATTGAAAATTGACGAGCATACGGTTTTTTTGAGTGAAATTCGCTCGTCTGCTTATTTAGTTACCATTGAGTATTTTGTACGCGTAATGACTATTAATGAGTTTAATGAACTAAAGCAAAAAATAAATATTATGATTCTTGAAGAGTTAGAGAATAGAGGCATTGGGATGGCCGGTAAGAATAATAATTTATTTATTCCGATTTGATGTTAGAGGGATAGTCCAGCTTTTAGTTCGAGCAACATCAACCGTATTTGTCGTAGACTTTCAATTGCTTCAAATTTTTGGGTTGATTTCTTTCCTTTCTTTATGAACACTTTTGCCCCTTCAATAGTGTATTTTTTTTCGCGAAGTAAGAAGTAAATAAGTTTAAGCATTTTCACATCCTCTGGCCTAAACAATCTATCTCCCTTTCTATTTTTTCTTGGTTTGAGTACATCGAATTCTTTTTCCCAAAACCGCAATAAGGAAATATTCACGTTGAACATTATTGCCACTTCACTGATAGGATAATATGATTTGCTAAATAGAATTTCGTCATCAGGGATATTGATCGTAGTTATATCTGCAGAAAAACTGCTGATTGCCTGTCTTCCAGATGGTTTTCGTTGCTCAACTTCTATAGTGACGGATGCTTTTTCAGCAGTAACAAGGTTAACTGCAGCAGCAGTAGGTTCTGTTACCAACTGCGCGGGAGGCGCAAGATTATAGTTCACCACCTTAGGGGGGGTGATATGTTTTCCTTGCTTTTTAGGCTCTTCACCGAAAAGATCGAGTTGTGTAAGCATCACTACAAAATTATAGACTATTCAAGATGAATAGCTATAGAGTTATTCACAGTTTTGGAACGATTAGTCGAACGACTGATTCCTAGAAGCAGCAATTTTTAAGATCTGCTGGTATTGCTCGGGCGTAAGGTCGTTATAGAAAAAGTAGATGGGGTCAAGATGGCGCCCTCCCTTCATAACTTCATAATGGACGTGTGGCCCGGTTGATTTCCCTGTATTTCCTACATAGCCAATGACTTCCCCTCGTTTTATGGATTGGCCTACCCTCACTTTTATTCGATACATATGTCCATATAAGGTAGAATATTGATAGCCATGGTTAATAATGACGTGATTTCCATACCCATTTCCTTGATTGCCTGCAACTCGAACAACTCCATTGGCTGTTGCGTATATAGGTGTTCCTTGAGGAGCTGAAAAATCTAACCCAGCATGAAATTTCACAGTCTTGTAAATAGGGTCAATCCGATAGCTAAATCCTGAGGTAAGCCTATTTAAATCTTTATTACTCACCGGTTGAATTGCGGGTGTGCTGGCGAGTAATTTTTCCTTATTTCGGATCATATGCTCAATTTCCTTATAGGATTTTTCTTGGTGCATTACCCTGTTATAGAGGATATTTAGCGTTTTATACACTCCATCAGTAAGTTCTTGGTTGTCCATTTTGGCTACCTTCTGCAGCTCTTTTTTATTCTCTATTTGTTTGGCTCTTGCACTATCTGGAATGGGGCTAGCCTCAAAGATTGAGCGATACACATCGTTGTCTCGCTTTTCCAGTTGTTTGAGCCGTTCATCTATTTCCACTACCTTTTCAGCATAGCGTCTATTCTGGTCCTCGGTTTTTTCTAGTTGAATTTTTAATAGCTTCTCCTTAGGGGAATCTAAAAATCGGAATGCTATGGCTACTATAATAAGCCCTGTAACAATGGCCGTTGAAATAAAGGCAAATATTCTTAATAAGGTTACCCTAAACGGAACCACTTGCTTCTCGTAGCGTAACGTATTTGTATTATAAAAATATTTTATTTTCTTCATCCTTTGGCTAGATACGAGTTATTCAGAACAGAGGTAACATCTATCAAAAGATGTATTTTTGCCCAAAATGGCTGATTACAAATATAATCCATTGATTTTAGATAGTTTACAAATAAAGCATTAAGAAATGACGTCAGCGGAGATTAGAAATAAATTTTTGCAATTTTTTGAGTCTAAAGGACACCATATTTATCCATCTGCCCCAATAGTATTGAAGGATGATCCAACATTATTGTTCACTAATGCGGGCATGAATCAATTTAAAGATTACTTTTTGGGCAATAAACCTACTCCTC
>CAMCBE010000212.1 GCA_945872805.1 Chitinophaga pinensis
GTCGACAGTTTTCTGGTTTAAGTAAGTCCGTATTGAATAATTCAACAGAGCAAACGTTTGCCTCGAAATACTTACCTGTTTTCGGAAAATTATTTAAGTCTAAATTGCTGAATGATGATTCAAAAAGCTGGAATCAATTAGCTGATATATTTCTTAGAGCTGTTATGCCCAAATCTCATGCTGAGTTTTATCTCGATTATGGTTGGAATGATCATTCCTATAATGAAAGGGATTTTATCATGAATCCATCTCATTCTGCCTCATTTATTGTTGGCGCGCAAAAGCGTGTAGAACTAAAAAAATCGGTGTGGTTGAATTTATCTGGTGAAGTGACGCATATGGAACAAACCCCTGATTATTTAGTGCGATGGGCTGGAAGTTGGTATGAGCATTACCAAGGAACAGGATATACGAATGCTAATCAAATTCTTGGAGCGGGAGCTGGATTTGGATCTAACTCCCAAGTATTTTCTACGGCATTGAATAAAGGGCACAAAAAAATCGGAATTCTCCTTGAACGAGTGCAACGAGCTCCAAATACACATAAAGTAAGATGGTCTGAACTTTCATACGGGATTATTGGCCAGTATAAATTTGACGGTTTATTATTGAGTTGGCGTTTAAGTGGGGTCGATTCTAAGAATTACGGATGGAAACAAGATCTTAATCGGTTTAATTTCATAGGGATGCTTTCTGCTCGTTATTATTGGTAAAAGCTCAAGTTGTTCTGAAAGGTATTATTTTTTAAATTTTTAGTAAAGTGACTGTCTTGTGTTGCTTAGTTGTAAATTATGTTTGAGAAAAGATTTTTTTTAATCGTTTGTTTTTTAATGATTGTTTTTTTGGGGAGTAAACTCTTCGGGCAAACTACACTTCCTGTTTCGAACAGTTCTCTTGAAGAAATATTTCGTCGTAAACAGTTAATGTCTGATACAGGTAAGGGTGATTTATCTAATTTCTCTTTCATGGTAAGGCCTATAGAACTTGAAAAATTTACAGGTTCTAACCGGAAATTGTTTATCAATCTGCTTTCAGTAGAACATCTAGAACAATTCAACCCCAAGGTTCCTCTTCGCTATGCTGATGGCTCTATGTATCCCACTCGAGGTTGGCAAGGACTTTATGCTATTGGCGCAGAGACAAGGTATCAAAATTTTATGCTTAGACTTCGTCCGGAGTACGTGTGGGCCTTCAACCAATCTTTTCCAACATTTCCTAGTGATCACTATAATATCATTTGGAACTATTATTACACTTGGCTAAACAAGATTGATCAACCTGAACGGTTTAATCAAGAGCCCATTCGGAAATTGTTTTTAGGGCAATCTCGATTGCAATATGAGTATAAAAACATGGCTGTTGGGATATCAACAGAGAATTTATGGTGGGGGCCTGGTCGATTCAATTCATTGATCATGAGTAACAACGCTCCTGGATTTTTGCATTATACTTTCAATAGCACTAAACCAATCAGAACACCTGTGGGTTCATTTGAATGGCAATTGGTTTGGGGTGGTAAATTAAAGAATTCCGGTATTCTTCCTGATGAAACCAATCGCACCTTTAATGGAAGATTTGTTTATCGTCCAAAGGATTCGGTTCATCAACGAATTTTCACCGGGGGTATTATTAGTTGGCAGCCTAAGTGGTTAAAAGGCTTGTTTATTGGAACTGATCTCGCGTCCATTAAATATAAAAAATCCGGTATTCCATCTGCAACCATGGGTTCTGTATTTGCGAGATATATATTGCCTGAAGAAAATGCAGAGATGTATATTCAATATGGACGATCTGATAAGATGGCAACAGCATGGAATCTGTTAGAAGATACTATCCCAAGGGGTTATCTTGCAGGTGCCCGAAAATTATTTAGGATTAGTAGCCGAACTAAAAAGAATCCTTCTTTCCTTCAGTTGGGTATAGAAGTTACGCAATTGCAAGTGCCAAATCTTTCATTAATTATGCAAGCTAAAAGTTGGTATACCGATAATTCAGTAAGGCATGGGTTTACGCATAACGGTCAAGTTCTTGGTGCTGCCATTGGCCCAGGTAGTAATTCACAACGACTAGAGTTTTCATGGGTTAAAGGAACAACTAAAGTTGGAATTGAAGTTGAACGTCTTGTTCATAATGCAGACTTCTACTACAACTATAATATGAATTCAGGCTCCAAAGATTTCAATAGGCAGTGGGTTGATTTATCTTCTTCATTCGTATGGAGTTTTTCGTTTAAGCAATGGTTGTTTTTCGGGCAAGTTTCATTTATTCGATCGATTAATTATAATTGGAAATCATTAATTCCCCAGCCTGTTACACCTGAAAATTATTTTTCTGATGGGTGGGATTTGATGAATGTTCATAGAAGAATAGGCTTTGTTTATGACTGGAGTAAAGTTTTAGAGAGAGTTAAAAAAAATAAACGCAACAATTTAAAATGAAGAATTTAACTAAAAAGACTGTAATTGTAACTGGTTCTGGTGGTTTAGTTGGGGGAGAGGCTTGTCGTTTTTATCATCAAAAAGGGTATAGAGTTATTGGAATTGATAATGATAAACGTTCATACTTTTTTGGGGAATCTGCTAGTACAAAATGGCAAGTTGAGCAATTGGGGAAAATGTTAAAGGATTATGAGCATTATGATGTTGATATCTCTAATCTAGACTTGATAGAGCGTATTTTTAAACAAAACGCTTCTGCTATCGAAATAATAATTCATTGTGCTGCACAACCATCACATGACTGGGCAGCAAGAGAACCGCTTACGGATTTTGAAGTCAATGCGTCCGCTACCTTAAAATTATTAGAGTGTACTAGAAAGCATGTGCCTCAGGCAATATTTATTTTTACATCAACGAATAAGGTATATGGAGACAATCCAAATCTGCTGCCTTTAGTTGAATTGCCAACCCGTTGGGAAATTGCTAATTCACACCCATTTTATTTTCATGGAATTGATGAATCAATGTCAATTGAGAATTGTACACATAGCATTTTTGGAGTAAGTAAAACAGCCGCAGATTTAATGGTTCAAGAATACGGAAGGTATTTTGGATTAAATACGGTTGTATTCAGAGGTGGTTGCCTAACTGGTCCTTCGCATAGTGGAGCAGAACTTCATGGTTTTTTAGCTTACTTGGTAAAATGTGCTACATCTAACAAACATTATACTGTATTTGGTTACAAAGGCAAGCAAGTGAGGGATAATATTCATATTGCAGATTTGATTTCTGCTTTCTGGGAAGTGTCTCAATCTCCTCCAGCAAAAGGATCGGTGTATAATATGGGCGGTTCGAGGCATTCCAATATTTCCATGATAGAAGCAATAACGTGGTTGGAAAATCGGCTAGGTAAACGCATGGATTATACCATTGATGAATTGAATCACAGAAAAGGTGATCATATTTGGTATATATCAGACATAAATAAATTCAAAACCGATTTTCCAAATTGGACATATCGCTATAGTATAGAAGATATTCTTGATGAAATGGTTACAACCCAACTTCAATTAACTAATATAAAATAATTATTTAGTTTGATCCAGCTCGTTAAGCGAAGTGTCAGTAATTTGTTCCATCTAGGGTCAGTTCAGGCAACCAATGTTTTACTGCAATTGATTTTAATTCCATTGGTTTTGAAACGTGTTGGGTTAGAGGCTAATGGGTATGTATTAATCGCATTATCCCTCTCTGGATTTATTTCTATTCTCCTCAATTATGCTAGCAATCAAACCGGACCAATTGATGTTAAGCTTTCTATTGGAGATATTGTTGCTACCGAAAAGAGCTTGTCGCCACTTTTCGGAATTCGTTTCATGTTTTTTGTTTTGTATTTAGGGGTTGCAATAGGTTCTTATTTACTTCATTTCTCTTTTTCTGTTTTTTTATTGGGTATTTCTACGTTGGTTTTTTCCGAAGTGATTAATCCCTATATTTATTTTCTAGGGTTAGAGCAATTGAAATATTATAATCTGGCAAATCTATTTTCTAGGATTATTTCTTTTTTTTTGATCTTCCATTTTATTCTAGATGCATCATTTGCTCCTTTTGTCAATTCACTAGTTGGTATCTCGCAATTATTAGGGTTTGGATTATTGTGGATATACCTTTTTAAGACAAAGCGAATAACAAGAGGTGTTTTTTCCTTTCGGGGTACTGCCTATGCATTTAGAAAAAACTTCCCA
>CAMCBE010000213.1 GCA_945872805.1 Chitinophaga pinensis
TATAGGCCGATACATTATGCTGTGTAACAAAAGCTTGAACGGAAGAGATATTAACGACTACGCCTTTATTGTTTTTTAACATGGAAGGAATAGCATATTTAGCACACAAGAAAATACTTTTTAGGTTTACATTCATCACCAAATCCCATTCATCAGAGGTAGTTTCTGTAACAGTACCATATCGTTGGATTCCAGCGTTATTTACTAAATAATCAATTGAGCCAAAATGATTTTCAATCTTTTCCATGGCTTGCTTTACCTGCTCTTCATTTGAAACGTCACAGACAATCGACAAGGATTTCTCATCGGATAGATGAGTGGGGAATGACAAATCCAATAAAGCAACATTCGCGCCCGAGGCTAAAAAAAGTTGAGCACAAGCTGCTCCGATTCCTTTTGCTGCTCCGGTAATGACGACAGTTTTATGTTGATAGTTCATATAATAATGTTGAGTCTATAGAAAGTATGATATTCTTTTTAACCTGAGGTGTTATCAAGCTGATTTTTTCGTTTTCAATTATAATATCCTCTATTCCATTAAATCCTTGTTCTGGCTGAACCAAAAATGATAGATATTTTTTTTCTATTGTTTCCCCTGCATCAATAAAGCCAACTGTACTTTCACCAAAGAGGTTGACTGCTGTTTTAATTATTTCACTGAATGGTTGATGAATGGCCGTATCACCAAATTCAAGTCCCATATATATCAAATTACCATCCTTTACATTTTCCCAAATATGAGCCCAAGGATAATCTGCCCTAGGCCATATATACCCAATTAAGAGATTTGAGGTTGGAGAATAGGCTGTAATCCAACCATAAGATGAATTTGCATCGACTTGAAATGAACGGACGATATCAGTTCGATTTGTGAAATCATTTCTTCTACCTATATTCTCCCAGCCAATTGATTCATTCTTCCAAGTAGTGTTATGCGTTGCAATCACCCTATAATCTTGTTGATCAAAACCAATGGTAGAATTAGAATTCACTATAATGTGATTTTCCAGAAATGGAGCTGCAAGCGTTGGGTGTTGAACCATGCTGAATAGTCTCCCGAGCGGATTGATATTTACTACCTTTTCCTTCACTATAAAAATTGCTTCGTGTTGGTCTAATACAATCTTGCGTTGTATTGAAAGCCCTTCCAACTCTGCACTAGTTTGCATTTCAAGAATAGTATCTTGATCAGTTTCTACTTGATTCCATAGAATATTGGCAATTTGTCCATGGTTCGGAAGTCCCGCTTTTATTTCACCTGCTGAAGGCTCACCCCATCTGCCTAGGCAAAGAAAATGACCTTGATATGGAGCACCCGCTTTATTATTTTCAGGCATTTGATCCTTCGTGAAGGCAAATGAAAGTGGATTGACTTTATTTGGGGTAAGATGAAAATCAGTGATTGCACCGCCATTCAAATCAAGCGTAAGGGAACAGGTTTCATTTTGAATAGAAACCAACGCTTTATGATTTGACTTTTCTGTGTTCAGTTGTTGCATAGTCTATGAACTATGAAAATAAACAACTTATTTTGAATATACACTATAGCCTATGATTCTATTGCCAGTTACTCACCCAAACGAAATAGGGCTTATAGAGGTCGGCATTTTTCCAAATCTCCCAATCGCCCATGCTGTTGGTACAGTAGCCAACCAATAGCTTATCATCTACAATCAACTGAGGATGAGCTGAAGCATTATACGTGATGACGTTCCCTTTTGATTCGGGAGTTTTATATATTTTCCTTTTGTTAGTGAATGGCCCTACTGGTGAAGCGGCATCCCATATATAAATAGTTGGTCCTAACACTGATTCTTGTGAAAGTAGGTAGTATTTATTCTTGTATTTGAAAAAGGAATATTGCTGACTAATTCCATTCAACAACCTTTTGCTTTTAGTAGGATCTGAAATCCATTGATCTCCATCAAAATATTGGACCTGCTTATAGGGTGTTGCACTTGGAAAACGACAAACATGAACATATTTATCAAACGGAACAGATTCTGCTCCATACAAATAAACATATCCATTTTCTTCAAAATTTGCGGATGACCAATCTACTTGATCGCGATTAGTGAGCGTATACGTTTCCTGAAACTTGAAATCGGGCCAACTTAACACACCAACGGTGTTACCTACTAGTTTAAAACCCCACATTCCTCCATTAGGAATAATTTCAATAGTTGAAAGGGTCACAAATATCTTATTCAACTGTTGATTAGCGAATCCACTACCTGGCCAAAATTGTATTGGTTCGACTCCATCAAAAAAAGGCTTTGGACTTTCTTTTGTTCCTCCATGCAAGGTTTGAAATTTTCCGAATTGGTCGGTAATGACAATGCTATTATGAATGAAGGATGTTGAAGGTCGATGTCTATCAGGATATACCGTATCCATAAAACTATCGCCGAAAAGCCAAAAACTATTTCCATCAGGAAGTAAAAATGATGTTGCCCCATCTCCTCCGGTCCAACCATATGCAGCAGATCGTGTGAAATATTGATCGTAGTAGCTTGATTTAACAGCAATAATACTATCTGACGCAGCGAGTGCTTGTCGCTCTGTTTCAGTAATCTTTGGATCAATGGTCATGGTAGGCGTCTTCTGACAGCCAAAAACCCAAGTACTATATGCTATAAGTAAAGATATTCTAAACACCGTTTTTTTTTGTAAAGTTAATGAATAATAAAAAGTATGGGTATTATTCTTCTTGTATTAATATACCTGTTGCGCTTTTTTATACTTATCTCGATTGCAGATGATTTTACCCTCAATTAATTCAAGTTCTGCTACGTGTAAGGAAGATCTTCTATAGCGATAAACACCATTGTCTGGATCTTCATTTTGATTGTTTGGATAAATTCTTCCCGGGTGTGTAAAGTAAACAATGATGGCTTGATCATTAACGATTTTTACATCGGCATGCCGGCCTTGATCATTATCATCTGGACGGCTACCAGGTTCATTTAAAATTGTATTATTAAAGGTCCAATGCGTTGCATCAGAAGAAACAAACACATCTAATCCTGTATAATTGTCATAGGTGGGGTCTGTAATCATCCAATAATAGCCTTTCCATTGAAAAACAATGGGGGCTTCGTGGTGCCGATATTGAACTTCGCAGGTATCTAATCGTGTCCAATGGAGTAAGTCAGTACTTTTTGAAGCATAGGTGAATGATTCTTTGGATTCGTCTTTATACCATACTTTCCAGCTTCCATCGGCTAATTGAAAAGTAGATGCATCAATACAACCCGATAAACCAAGTGAATAGAGTTGTTGCCATGACTTCAAATCATCACTGATATAGTGAAAAAGTTGTCGCTCTCCTCCCCAATCGGTATATACTCCTTTTATATACGAAACGAGCATATGGTATTTTTTATCGGCCGGATTTTGAAAAACTTGGGGAGCCCAAAATGAATTCAATCCCGAATCAGGCTGAGGTAAATCAGCCGTGCCTAGATAACGCCATGTTTCGCCAGCATCAGTTGATGAAGCAATTCCAATACCTGTACCATAGCAATAGGCCACCCCTTCAAGGTTAAGTGATGCTCTTCGTTGTGTATAGAAAATTAACCATTGATGATTTATATCATCCCAAATCATTGATGGATCAGCTGCTCCATCAAAAACGGGATCTCTAAAAAGGGGTGATGGGGCTTTGGCTAGATTGAAAGACATCTCTTTCGCATGGTGCGACCTCCTATGTTGGGAAAATGTAGTTAGCCCAAAAAGAAGGAATCCTATTAAAAGTGCATAGTTAATTTTTACCCTGCTCATAAGTATTGCTATCGATCGTATTTGAAAAATACAACATTTTTATGATTTCACTATGCCTCCATGAATGATAATAAAAAGTAGCTATAGAAAAGATTCAGGTGGGATGCTAACAAGAAAAAAGATACTTTTATAATAGATTTATTCTCTAAATTTTAAATGATTAAAAATGAATCGAATTAGTTTAATCGCCATGCTCTTTATTTTTTCTTGCACGCAGAAAGAAGAAACCAAACTGAACTTAGAAAATGTAGAATGGATTGACCTTAGCTATAGCTTTGATAGTTCAACACTCTATTGGCCAAATAATGCAACAGGATTTGTACATACTACAGACGCAGAAGGCATTACCCCACTCGGATATTTT
>CAMCBE010000214.1 GCA_945872805.1 Chitinophaga pinensis
CGCTCATACCACTGTTGATTCCATGACCAGCTGCTTCAACGGCAATAATTTCAACGGAGGGTTCATCAAGAAAATGATAAAAAGCACCTGCCGCGTTACTGCCACCTCCCACACAGGCAATTACACGTGTAGGCAATTCTGATCCAGTCTTCTCTTTTAGCTGCATTTTAGTTTCTTCACTGACGACAGATTGAAATCTCGATACCATGTCTGGATAAGGATGTGGCCCAACGACTGAACCAATAATATAATGAGTATCATGAGGATGATTAATCCAATCTCGAATGGCTTCGTTTGTTGCATCCTTAAGTGTTTTACTACCACTTGTTGCTGGCACAACCGTAGCGCCTAACATCTTCATTCTCGCAACATTGGGTGCTTGGCGTACAATATCTTTCTCTCCCATGTATACAATGCACTCAAGGCCCTTTAACGCACAAACAGTTGCAGTAGCTACTCCATGTTGACCTGCACCAGTTTCAGCAATAATTCTTTTTTTACCAAGGCGTTCAGCAAGGATAATCTGGCCTATGGTGTTGTTGATTTTATGTGCACCTGTATGACATAGGTCTTCTCGTTTCAAATAAATAGGAGAATTGAAACGCTCACTAAGACGTTCTGCAAGAAAAAGAGGCGTAGGTCTTCCTACATAATCCTTCAACAATGCATGGTATTCTGCTTGAAATAAAGGGTCATTATAAATGGAAAGATATTGAGAACGAAGCTCCTCTACATTTTGGTAGAGCATTTCTGGAATATAAGCGCCCCCAAATTCTCCATAATAGCCTTGCTCGTCCGGTCTTGAAAAAATATTCTCCATACTGTTAAAATTTATTGATTTCATCTACAAATTCCTTAACCAACTTCATGTCCTTTATGCCGGGTGAAATTTCAAATTTGCTATTTACATCCAAGGCAAAGACATTTTTCTCATTCGAACAAAATTCCTTTATTTTTTCGATATCATCGGGCCCAATTCCACCACTTAGAAAATAAGGCTTTTCACTATTCAATCCAGCAAGTTGATTCCAATCAAATTGTTCGCCAGTACCTCCAAACTTCTTACCCAATGTATCAAATAGGTATAAATCTGCAGACTCTATATAAGGAAACAATCTATACAAGGTATTGTTGTCTGTACCTATCCTAAATGCCTTAATTGTGGTGATATGATTACTTATATGTTCGCAATACTTTGGCGATTCGTCACCATGCAGCTGCACCATGTCTAATTTCCACTCGCTAACACACTTCAGTACATTTTCAGCCGTTTCATTAACAAAAACACCAACTCGGTTAATTTTAATTTTCTCCGTTTTCAATACGTGAGGAGTCAGACCATTATTCATCACATAACGTGGTGAGGGCTTATAAAAAATAAATCCAGCAAAATCTACATTAAGCTCTTCTAGCTCCTTGAGTTGCGCCATTTTTGTCATTCCACAAACCTTCAATCGCATGTTTTCAAGTTATATGAGGTTAATGAATTCAGTTATAGCAGAAATAGGATTATTGCTTTTCATAAAATTTTCACCGATAAGAAATCCGCAGTATCCCTTTGATCTAAATAAGTTGATCAGCGCGGGATCATCAATTCCACTTTCTGCTACTTTCAGTTTATTAGCAGAAATTTGTTCAGCCATTTTTAAGCTTCGATCAATATCAACATCAAATGTTTTTAAACTTCGGTTGTTAATTCCTACCATATCAACCGTATCGCAAATATGCCCGAGCTCCTCCTCATCATGAAGTTCGAGTAACACTTCAAGTTCTAAGGATTTTGCTTTAGCAGATAAAAAGATTACCTCGCTTGGTGTAAGGCATGCAGCAATGAGAAGAATTACATCTGCCCCAATGGATTTGGCTTCATAGAGCTGATATTCATCAATTATAAATTCTTTTCTAAGAATAGGAATATGGATACTACTACGAACACTGATTAGATCACTATCAGCGCCTCCGAAAAACTGTTCATCTGTTAAAATAGAGATCCCTGCAGCTCCAGCATTTTCATAACCCACTGCCACTTCGAGGGGATTTGCCGTATTGTTGATAATACCTTTTGAAGGTGACCTGCGTTTGAATTCGGCTATGATTCCTGTGGATCTTGGATCAAGAAGTTTATGAACCAATGAAATGGTATTTCTGTTGAATAAATTAGATGCAGAAAGCATTGATACAGAAGTAACACTCTTCCGCTGGGCGACTTCCGTTCGTTTGTTCTCTATAATTTGTTCTAATATGTTCATCAGTCTTAATTATTGGATTGACAATAGTTTTACTAAAATGGCGTTTGCTTTTCCACTTGCTAGACTTTCAGTAGCAGCAGCATGAGCATCCTGATATGACTCGTGTTTTCCGGTAAGCAGAAGCGCTTGTGCAGCATTTGCGATGACTACAGCATTTTGTCCGTTTGTGCCCTCACCACGAAGGATATTCAAAAAAATAGATGCAGACTCTTCAATTGAACTACCTCCTTCAATTTCCTTTGGATCTATTTTAGAAATGGATAATTGTTGTGGAGTTAAAATTCGCTCACCTTCTTGCGTCACTATTTTTGTATCCGAAGTTAAAGAGATCTCATCATAACCGTCGAGTGCATTGATAATCATATATTTCCCACCGTTGGCTTGCAACAAATAATTGTATACTCGAGCTATTTCTTGATTACAAACACCAATGACTTGATACATAGGCTTTGCTGGATTTACCAAGGGGCCTAACATATTAAAGAAAGTCCTAACCCCTAAATTTTTACGAATAGGTGCTACTACTTTTAACGCAGGATGAAATATAGGAGCATGAAGAAAACACATATTTGCTTGATCAATTTCCTTTCGGAGTATATCTTGATCATTTTTAAATGTATATCCGATATGTGCCATCAGGTTAGATGCCCCACTTATTGAACTTGCCCCATAACTACCATGCTTTGCGATAGATTGACCTGCGCCAGCTACGATGAAACATGCTAGGGTGGAAATGTTAAATGTATTTTTCCCATCACCACCAGTTCCAACAATATCCATAACCTCTCTATTTTCAAGATCAACAGGAATGCAGAGATCGAGTAAAGCTTGTCGAAAGCCGAGTAATTCAGGCATTGTTATGGTTCGCATAAGATAGACTGTAATAAAAGCACTAAGCTCATGCTCATTATATTTCCCATCCCCAATTTCTGTCAAAATCGTTCTAGCCTCCTCTTGAGAAAGTGTCTTATGCTCAAATAAATAGTTCAGCACTTTTTTCATATACTATTGTTTATGCTTTAGGCATTTTCAACCAATTCCTCATCATCACTTCACCATGGGGAGTTAAAATACTTTCAGGATGAAATTGTACTCCTTGAACATCGTATGTTTTATGCCTTAGAGACATGATCATATTTTTTTCATCGCGGGATGTGATCTCAAGTTTGTCAGAGAAGTTTTTATCATCAACTACCCAGCTATGATATCGGCCTACTGTTTGCGTTAAGTCCATTCCGTGAAACCAATCATTTTTATATTGAGATTGAGTTAATCCATCTAACACCTTTATTTCTTTCGCTAATCCATGATATACTTCTGTCAGGTTAGTTAAAGCAGATCCAAAGGCCTCACCAATGGCTTGGTGACCTAGACAAACACCAAATATAGAGCGTGTTGGAGCATAGTGTTGAATGAGCGGGAGAAGTATTCCGGCTTCTTTTGGAATACCCGGACCGGGAGACAATAAAATATTTTCATATTGACCAACATCTTCCAACGAAATTTCATCATTCCTGAATACATCCACCTTTTGATTCAATATATGTTCAACCATATGAACCAAATTATACGTGAAGGAATCGTAATTATCAAAGACAAGTAATTTTTTCAATGTGTTAAATTAAAGCGGTTAAGATGTAATTTTATTCAGCTCTGAAGCATATTTAATAGCTTTTTTCAATGCGCCAAGTTTGTTATTTACTTCTTGCAATTCATTTTCAGGAACACTTGAAGCCACAATCCCAGCCCCTGCCTGATAAAAGAGTTTATTTTTTCGGCATAAAAAGCTTCTGATCATGATGGCTTGATTGCATGTGCCATCAAATCCCATGAAGCCTATGGCTCCTCCATAAAAGGAACGTGGCGTCTTTTCATATTGAT
>CAMCBE010000215.1 GCA_945872805.1 Chitinophaga pinensis
TGCCCATCCCATATTCTGATTTTAATAAAATTAGGGTAGTTTTGTTCCATGGAGCATCCAGACATCATTGAACAAAATATTGCTGATGAACTTTCATTTGAGGGTTTTAAGGAGGCTGTTATTAATGATTACAAGATTGCATTCCAAAGTAGGCAAGCAAGTTTGATCGGCAGGAAGGAAGTCTTAACAGGTAAAGCAAAGTTTGGCATTTTTGGGGATGGTCAGGAAGTGCCACAAGTGGCCATGGCAAAATTTTTTCAGCCAGGTGATTTTTATGCTGGTTATTATCGCGACCAAACGTTTGCGTTCGCAACTGGAGTAGCTACTGTACCTGAATTTTTTTCACAGATTTATGCAGATCCTAATCCTCTAAATGATCCGCATAGTGCAGGCAGGCAAATGAATTGTCATTTCTCTTCTCCCTTTATCGATAAGTTTGGAAATCCATTAGACTTATCAGTTCGCAAAAATTTCTCTGCAGGCATGGCTCCTACTGCAGGTCATTTTCCAAGAGCCTTTGGGTTAGCTTTTGCCTCTAAATTATTTAGAAAAATACCAGACCTTCATTTAAATACAGCACATTCAAGCCAAGGCAATGAAGTGGTCTTTTGTACAATAGGAGATGCCTCCACAAGTGAAGGGCATTTTTGGGAAACCATGAATGCTGCTGCTGTAAACCAAGTGCCACTTGCCGTTTTTGTTTGGGATGATGGATATGGAATATCAGTTCCCAAAGAACTTCAAACTGTTAAGTCTTCAATCTCTGAAGCGCTTGCTGGGTTTGAGAAAAGTCAGTACACAAATGGTATACTTATCTATAAAGTAAAAGGTTGGGACTATGCAAGTCTTTGTGAAGTATTTGAAGAAGGTATTAGACGGGCACGAGCAGAACATATTCCTGTTTTATTCCATGTAGAAGAACTTACTCAGCCTCAAGGTCACTCAACTTCAGGTAGCCATGAACGATATAAAACACCAGAACGACTTCAGTGGGAGAAGGCTTGGGATTGTTTATTTAAAATGAGGGCATGGATTATTGATAATGCATTGGCTGATGAATCTTATCTCGTTAGTATAGAAGAAGAAATTCGAGGAATTATTGTGAGCTATAGAAATCAGGCTTGGAAATTATATGAGGAGCCTATTCAAATTCAGAAGGCACAAGCGTTAAAAGTCATTGGTGAGATTGCAAGACAAACAAGTAAATCTCAAGAAGTGCTTCAACTTCATAGAGAACTTTCAGATAATCCAGTTCCCTTTAGGAGGGATATTATGGTTGCTTTAGAACACACTGTGGCCATGGTGGCGGACCCTTCAATTAGTGCACCAGCAAGCACTTACCTTTCTGAATTGTTTTTGGAAAACAAAAGGCTGTATAATACACATTTGCTTCTTAACGATTTTGAAAAAATCGGTGAAGAGTTTAAGCCATCACTACATTTTACTGATGCATCTCCATACCTGAATGGATATGAAATTCTAAATAGGTACTTCGATCAACTGTTTGCGGAGAATCCATTGGTTGTTGCCTTTGGCGAAGACTTAGGGAAAATAGGAGACGTAAACCAAGGATTTGCTGGACTACAACAAAAGCATGGGTCAGATCGTATTTTTGACACAGGGATTAGAGAGCTTACGATTCTTGGACAAGGAATAGGGTTGTCTATGCGTGGACTAAGGCCTATTGCTGAAATTCAATATTTAGATTATTTGCTGTTTGGACTTCAAGTGCTGAGTGACGATTTAGCAACCTTGCATTATAGATCTGCCGGACAACAAATTGCACCTTTGATTGTGCGAACAAGAGGTCATCGACTAGAAGGAATCTGGCATAGCGGTTCTCCGATGGGTTTACTTATTAACGCATTAAAAGGATTGCACCTCTGCGTTCCTCGCGATATGGTGCAAGCAGTGGGGTTCTATAATACATTACTCGAAGGTAAAAATCCAGGTGTTGTTATCGAGTGTTTGAATGGTTATCGATTGAAGGAGAGAATGCCGGAGAATTTAATCTCATACAAATTGCCGTTGGGCAAACCTGAAGTTATCCGAAGTGGGGAAGATATTACCGTCGTGTCCTATGGGTCAACTCTTCGAATTATTTCAGATGCAGCTAATACACTTCAACATCTCAACATTAGTGTTGAGTTAATTGACGTTCAAACCTTATTGCCTTTTGATCTGTACGGCATAATACTGGGATCGCTTAAAAAAACAAATAGAATTTTATTCATCGACGAGGATGTTCCTGGAGGCGCTACTTCATTTATGTTTACTGAAATCATAGAGAAGCAAGGTGGATACCGCTGGCTTGATGCATCACCTCGAGTCCTTTGCGCCAAATCTCATCGACCAGCCTATGGAAGTGATGGGGATTACTTTTCAAAGCCTAATGCAGAAGAAATTATCGCAATTATTAAGGAGATAATTGCAGAATAATTTTTCTCTTACGGAAGAAAATATTTTTCTTGTTCACCATTTCCGGTAAAACAGAATTTAGTTTTCCCAAACCATTTGTATCTATTTCTTGCAATGATATCGTAAATGAAATCACGAAATGATTTAGGAATGATTATAAACATATGAAGCAACTTCCAAGGATAGGGAAGGATTTTCATGATACGTAAAATTGCAGAAGATTTATAAGAGAATGAGTTGTTGTGTAGTAAAATGACAGTATTTTTTTGATTTCCCGAAACTGTACTTTCTATTTTGTTGTATGTCTCTCCGCTTAATGAGGCGAATAAAAGTTGGTGATTGATGTCTTTAGCTAGTAAAAATTTTACAGTCTTACTGCAAAGCAAACAGTCTCCATCATAAAATACAATGTTTCTATTTCGATCTTCCATTAAATAATTAATTCACTTAGGTTATATCTATTTGAGGTTGTGGAATACTTTTTGAACGTCTTCGTCTTGTTCAAGCTTGTCCACTAGCTTCAATACTTCTTGTGCTTGTTCTTCGTCTAATTCTACAAGTGTGGTTGGAATCCATTCAACTTCAGAACTGATTAGGCTGAATCCTTTTTCCTCTAAGGCTTTTTGCATATTTCCGAAACCATTGAATGCACAACGGATAGCTAAAACCTCTTCACCAGAATCTGTAGTACTTTCACCAAGCTCCTCTAAACCAAAATCAATTAATTCAAGTTCAAGATCTTCTGCATTAATGTTATCGTGCTTTAATTTAAAGACACCCATTTTTTTGAACTGAAAACTAACGCTACCACTAGTGCCCATGGCACCATTTCCTTTGTTAAAATGAGATTTGATATTTGCAACGGTTCTTACATGATTATCTGTGGCTGTTTCTACTAGAACTGCTACGCCATGCGGTGCATAACCTTCATAAAGAATCTCTTCGAAATTTTCGATGTCTTTTCCTGTAGCTCTTTTGATTGCAGCTTCAACCCTGTCTTTAGGCATCCCAACACTTTTCGCATTTTGGAAACACCTTCTAAGTGCAGGGTTAGTACTTGGCTCAGGTCCGCCCACTTTTACAGCAATGGCAATTTCCTTACCAATTCTAGTGAATTGCTTTGCCATTCTATCCCAACGCGCAAACATTGATGCTTTTCTAACTTCAAAAATTCTTCCCATAGTAAAATATGATTTTAGTAGTGCTGTTATTTCTTAAGGGGATACAAATTTAAGGTTTCTCTGTGGTGTAAAAAAAACCCGGATAAGTGATCATCCGGGTTTTTCTATTATCGTGCTATTTACTTATTTAGTTTACTATGCTTTTTGCTGTATAAGAAATACACAACTAGGCCAAGAGCCATCCATAGGACGGCTACCTTCAGGGTTTCAGCGTCTAATGCTACAATCATTCCCATGCAAATCACTATACCTAGAATCGGAACTAAAGGAACAAATGGGGCCTTGAAGGATCTTTCAATATTTGGATTTTTTACCCTCATAATCCAAACGCCTGCACTTACCAAAACAAACGCAAATAGAGTGCCAAATGAGGTTAAGTCACCCGCTACGCTTCCTGGAACAAAACCGGCGAATAATCCCACAAATACAAACAAAATCCAATTTGCCTTATAAGGAGTTTTGAATTTAGGATGGAGGTCTCCAAAGGCTTTAGGAATTAATCCATCATTGCTCAT
>CAMCBE010000216.1 GCA_945872805.1 Chitinophaga pinensis
TAGTCCAGCCTGTTTTGGCGATAACCATTGGCGGGGTTAATTGAAATTTTTTATTCCTGAGTATTTCTACAGTTTGGTGTGGGAAACTATCCTGAATGCCTACACCTTCACCGATGGTATACGAGTCGCCTAGTGCTAAAAAAGAGAGGTTGTGTATATATTTACTGTGCATTTGGTTGGACATAAAACGGATGAAGAAAAATACCTTTCTTTTCAAACAAAGTAGAAAGCTACTTATTTTTTTGAACTTAAGGTCTCGTTAAAAATGAGTTATTGCCGTTTGTTAGTCACCTGCTAGGGTATAAAATTCGTTTTAGGCATGTACCTTCGTGTTCATGAATTTTTTGATTACTAGAGTTTCTATTCTTTTATTATTTGCTCCGGCTTATTTGGTTGCTCAGCAATCTGATTCATTATTCATGACAGATGGGAAGCAGGTAAGCTTAACCCCTGTTGTCATTCGCTCAGGAACGAATGTACCTGGCTTTATGAAAAGAGTGGAGAATGACACAACATTTTACAAGGCTTTCAAAAACCTCAGGGTATTGAAGTATACATCATTGAATGATGTTAGGATGTTTGGCAAGAATGGGAAAGGGAAGGCCAGTATGAACAGTAAGACACGACAGTGGGCATCCAATTCATGTCGCGTTACCAATATAGTGGAAGAACAAACAACTGGAGACTATTATAAAGATGATGGCGGATGTAATTATTATACCGGAGAATTGTATGCTTCACTTTTTTTCTCTACCGATACCATTTGTGGAGAAACAAATGTGCTAAAAGACATTAAGCTTTCGATACAAGGCAAGCGTGGATTAGATAAACACAAAGAACAACTCAAGATGTTGTTCTTTAATCCCGGTAAAGATATTCCTGGCATTCCACTTATGGGTAATAAGGTTATGGTTTTCGATCCATCTCATTCAGATCTTTATAATTTCGCTATCGATATACAAGAGTATAAAGGCCGTCCCTGTTATTTATTTTCATTGAAGGCAAAAGGTGATCTACCTTTTTTTAGAAAAGACGATGTGGTTATTGATGAGATGGTAACATGGTTTGATTATACAACGTTTGAGGTTTTGGCGCGTAACTATAAAATGAGTTATAATGCGGGTGTTTATCGATTTAATGTATCGATGGAAGTTGAAATTGCAAAATTTGGAAAATATTTATATCCCAACGTCATACGTTACGATGGAAGTTGGGGATTGATGCTAAAAGGGAAGGAGCGGGGATTATTTACAGCAACTATTTATGATGTAGCCCATTAAATAATTGCCTTAGATAATTATAAAGTATTTCTAGCCTGCTTTTTTCATTTCTATAGTTCGTAATTACGCTTCCAATGTTTTGTTGTTGGCATATCCTCTCCATTTTTCGATCAGATTTTTCATGTCATCAGGCAGTTCACTTTCAAATTTCATTTCTTCACCACTGATTGGATGGATGAATCCAAGTATTTGAGCATGTAGGGCATGTCTACGGCAAATACCAAAACAGTTATCTACAAATTGTTTATACTTTGTAAAAACTGTTCCTTTTAGAATTCTGTCTCCCCCGTATACATCATCATTGAATAGGGAATGACCAACATGCTGCATATGAACTCTGATTTGGTGTGTTCTTCCAGTTTCCAATTCGCATTCAATCAGGCTTACGTATCTCATGTCTTCTAGTACCCTATAGTGGGTAATTGCTTCTTTCCCATGTTCACCACCATCTGGGTATACATCCATTAATTTTCGAAGCCGCTCATGGCGAGCTATATTCCCCCTAATGGTTCCTGTTGTTTCATCAAATCCTCCCCAAACAAGCGCTATGTATTTTCTTTCAACGGTATGATCAAAGAATTGTTTAGCCAGTTTCATGGCAGCAATTTCTGATTTGGCTAAGACAAGCAGTCCAGTAGTGTTTTTATCAATTCTGTGTACCATGCCAAATCGAGGCAGTTTACTTTCTGATATATCGGGCTGCTGCTCCTTTAGATGCCAAGCTACTCCATTAATTAGTGTACCGTTGTAATTTCCTGATCCGGGGTGAACCACCATACCGGCGGGCTTATTCACCACTAATATATGATCATCTTCATATACAATGTTGAGGTCTAGCTTTTCTGGAATAATGTCATAGGTTTCCGGACTAGTGTCTGAATAAAAAATAATTTGGTCGAATGGCCTGACCTTATAATTCGCTTTTGTGGGTATGCCATTAACCGTTACCATGCCAGCTTCAATAGCGAGCTGAATTTTATTTCGAGAAGTATTGACTGTTTTTGACAATATAAACCGATCCACTCGAAGTGGCTCTTGCCCTTTATCCACTGATAGGGTCAGTCTTTCATATAACTCTTCCGAATATCCGGTGGAGATTTCCTCATCCTGGTTTTCAATCCTATCTGCCTGCGACATAATACCTATTTTTGCAAAGATATTGTGTTTAGGTAGCTAATTCTAATTGAGATGATACAAGAAGTTATATTAAGGGACCTTTCGGTGTTAGAATATGGAGATGCATGGAAGCTACAAGAGTCTCTTTTGTTGCAGAATACACAACTAAAATCAATTGCATCAAAAAGTGGGGAGAAGGCCATAACAACACATCATCTTCTCTTTTGTGAACATCCTCCAGTATATACAATAGGAAAAAGTGGTAAAGCAGAACATGTTTTAATTAGCCAAGATGAATTGGCTAAACGAAATATTGGGTACTATCCTACTAATCGTGGGGGTGATATTACGTTTCATGGACCAGGTCAATTGGTGGGCTATCCTATTATTGATTTAGAATATTTTTTTACAGATATAGGTAAGTACTTACGGTCATTAGAAGAAGTAATTATATTGACTTTAGGCCATTATGGTATTCGAGGCGAAAGAAGTAAAGGGGAAACTGGGGTGTGGTTAGACTCATCTATTCCGGGGAAAGCTCGAAAAATTTGTGCTATGGGGGTTCGATGTAGTCGTTGGGTGACAATGCATGGATTTGCATTGAATGTCAGTACTGATTTAACTTATTTTAATTCAATCATACCATGTGGTATACCTGATAAGCAAGTTACTTCATTGAAGTATGAGTTAGGTATTGAAGTTGATTTGAGCGAGGTAAAAGCGTTGGTTAGAAAAAATTTCGAGGGCGTATTTGGTTGTAAGGTTATCGATTTTCAGGAGGTATAAAAAACTTGCTTTTTTCTTTAGGTTTCTGACCATCATAAAGTTCATAGTTGAACCATCCGCTCGACATAAAATTTGATCTATCAATCAATAGTTTTGATTCCTTTATGTTTTTCATATTGAATACAAGTGGCCCGTCTTCTTTATAAACAAAAAAAGAAAAATGTTTTTTTTCGGGGTTGGGTAGGATCAGCATTAGATTACCGCCTGGGTTGATGTAGATAAATGCCGAGGGTTGGAACATATTTTCCGTAACTAGACTATCTTTCTTGATGAACTTAGAAATCTTTTCTATGTCTTCAATTTTTGATACAGGTATGTTCAATTGAACTCTTTCGTATTTCTTGGAGTTTACTTCCTCCTCAATATAATTATCCGCTTCTTGTACTACTTCCTTTTCTGTTTCGGTTATAGGAGATATAGATGTTGGCATAACAATGGGAGGGGAAACAATTACTTTTAGGGGCGGATTTCCTACTGCTGGAGGCGATGATTTTGGTGGGGGTAGTATTTGTTTTATTTCTTTTATTGCTTTTTTGCCATTGGTAAAGAAATATCGCCCATTAGGCTTGACATAAAAAATTCGATAAAAGTATCGAATGCTATCTGTTGATTTAGCTAGATATCCATTACTAAATGAAGTGGGATCTGGCATTGACATGATAGACTGATATCCTTTTAAGGAGTCCGCAGATCGTTGAATAATGAGTTGTCTTAATTCTTTGTCAGGATTATTCCATCCGATTATAGTCTTGCCATTAATTTCTTTGGCCGTAAATGCAGGAAGAGTATCCTGTGCGCTTGCGCCAGCAGAATGCATTGATAACAGCAATATGCTCATTGTAGCTGTATATATAATTCTTCTCATACATTACAAATATACATTGGATGCGTCAAAAGCTCAATTCATTATTTGTTAATGATCTGTTGCCT
>CAMCBE010000217.1 GCA_945872805.1 Chitinophaga pinensis
AAGCCCACAAGGAACAAAATTAAGACCCTTTGACCGTTCGGATTTCATTACATATCAGTTACCGTTTGAATATAACCCACAGGCAAAAGCACCAATATTTCAAACTTATTTAAACCGTGTATTGCCTGATAAGGAACGGCAAAAAGTATTGGCGGAATATTTGGGTTATGTATTCATAAAGCACGGGGGTCGGTTAAAACTTGAAGCAGCACTAATTTTATACGGTGCTGGAGCAAATGGCAAAAGCGTATTTTATGAAGTTACAAATGCCTTGTTAGGGGCTGAAAATGTAAGCAGTTATTCATTGCAGGAACTTACAGATGATTTAGGGTATTACAGGGCAATGATTGCAAATAAGTTAGTAAACTATGCAAGTGAAATAAACGGGAAACTTGGAGCCGACAAATTCAAAAAAATGGTTTCAGGCGAAGTAATACCAGCAAGGCTACCATACGGAAAACCTATGTTGCTAACTAACTACGCTAAGTTTATTTTCAACTGTAATGAGTTACCCAAAGACGTTGAGCATACAAATGCTTATTTCAGACGTTGGTTAATTATTCCTTTTGATGTTACAATACCAAAAGCGGAACAAGACAGTGAACTACATTCAAAAATTATTGAAAAGGAACTTTCAGGGGTATTCAACTGGGTATTGGAGGGACTTAACAGATTACTGGAACAAAAGCGCTTTTCAGAATGTGAAGCAGCTCAAAAGGCTGTTGAAAAATACAGGATTGAAAGTGATAGCGTTCAAATATTTTTGAATGATCACGGTTACATGATTTCACCGACAAAAGAAATACCCTTAAAAGATATGTTCAGCGAATACCAATATTACTGTACTGAAAGTGGTTTTAAAGCCTGTTCAATTAAAACACTTGCAGAAAGGTTGAGAAATACAGGTTATCAAACTGAACGTAAAAACTACGGAATGGGAGTTAATGCAGAGAAAAATAGTTTTTTCTAAACCTACACTTGCTACACTATCTACACGGCTTTGTGTAGATAGTGTAGATAATGTAGCACGAAAAATAAAAATATTTTCAGCACTATGAATAAAGAATACAGATACAGTTTAGACAGGAGCAACAAAAAGTACTATTGCCCTGAATGTAATAAAAAGAAGTTTGTTCTATACGTAGATACGAAAACGGATGAATATTTACCTCAAGAGTTTGGTCGTTGCGACCGTGAAAGTAAATGTGCATACCACCTAAATCCATACAGGGAGGGATACGCTAAAATGATTTGGATGCAAGAAAATGGTAATAATTCAAGTAAATGGAAACCACAACAACGTAATAGCCAGCCAAAGTCAGCCCCTGAACCTAGTTTTATTCCCAATGAGGTATTAGAGAAGACTTTACAGGGATATGAAAAAAATGTATTTATTCAAAACCTATTAAAAAATGTTGCATTTCCTTTCGAACATAAGGAAGTTGAAGGAGTGATAAGTCAATATTACTTAGGTACGGTTTTGGAAGGATACCGGGCAGGAGGTATTACATTTCCTTATATAGATAAGAGCGGTAATGTCCGGGCAGTTCAGGTAAAACAATTTGACAAGGAAAACCACACCACTGGAACGGATTTTTTGCATTCGGTATATTCAAAACCCCCATTTATTGATAATTCAAGTCCATTTGATAAGGAGACAGGATTTAGAAGGCAAATATTACCTGATTGGATTATTAAATACAGGAATAACGATTTAAAGGTCTCCTGTCTGTTCGGAGAGCACCTTTTAAGTGAGTATCCATTCAATCCAATTGCTTTAGTAGAAGCGCCTAAAACAGCCATTTACGGGACGTTGTATTTTGGCTTGCCTGAGAGTTCTAAAGCCCTTATTTGGCTTGCAGTCTATAATAAAAGTAGTTTTTCATTTGAGAAGATAAAGGTATTAGAAGGAAGGGAAGTTTTTATATTCCCTGACCTTTCAAAAGACGGTATCACTTATAAGGAATGGGAAACTAAAACCAAACAATTTGAAAAAAGATTACCTGGTACAAGGTTTATATTTTCGGACTTGCTGGAAAGGCTCGCCCCAAATGAATTAAAGGAAAAAGGGGCAGATATTGCAGACATACTTATTAAAATGGATTGGAGAAGATTCAAATCTAATTAAACAGAAAAAAGTATTCAACACTAAACAGGCAGCACCCAAACAACTTACAAACTATACATGTGGAAAGAGTGACGAAATGCCTAGATATGACGGACTGCTTGATTAAATCGGTCTTTCAGCTGTTCCAAGAAAAACCTAAAAATTCCTATCGGTAATTCTAAAAAAGCAACCCACCCATGCTGTTTTATTATAGGTTTCGTATGCAGGAGCTTGTCATGAGATTGAGGTATAACCTAAAAAAAGCGGCAATCTGATAAATTTTATTAATTTTGACTTTTTATACATATAAATCATTATATATCAAATAGTTATGCTATTGTTAATTTATATAAATGTTTAGACTGTTAAATACCTCTCTAGGGGTCGCCTCATGTCTATGTGTATTTAAAGCATTTTTTAACTAATTCGGTCCGCTTTTTGCTGAAGGTTTACAATTAAGTTAATTATTTTAAGAGCTAGTGTGTAGCCAAGTAAGTCATTTCATTGGTGTTTAGAAGCCTTTGGTATATTCTTACTTCATCAAGTATCCCTTCAAAATTATTATATGGTGCAACAGGCAATGAATTAGCTCCAAAGCTGACAGTTGAATATAGCCTTGCAGATCCATTATTATTGGCAGATTGCACTAGTGTTCCATTGATATATAACTTACCACTAGTACTATCGCATGTATAAGTAATGTAGCGCCATGTATTAACCAAGTTTGAAGCAGTAAATCTTGTTGTCATTCTTACAAGATTATTATTTGTGTATTCACATAGTAATGTATTTGTGGAACGTTCATAAATGAATCTTAAACGACTTATCTGATTAACAACTGAGATATTGCTCGAGTAAAATTCCATTATTGTTGAATTGGTACTACATCCATTTCCCATTACTTTTACCCAAAATGAAACTGTAAATATATTTGTAGCATCAATTTTAGTAGAAGCGATTGAAGCAGTAATTCGACTAACACAGTTATTCCCTGGGTAATAAGCTGCCCAATTACTCGTGCCATTCCTGTCTGTAGCATTTACGACCCCACCTCCTCCACTAGCATTAAAACCCTGACCACTTTCCTCATATAAAAAATTTCCATTAAATGGATAGTAAGCTATTAAACCTTGTGTTAAGGTTGTTGGAATTTGATCTCCTGTAGTTATGGTAACCTCATTTGAATATGCCAATGAATTGCCTGATGAGTTGAAAGCAGTTACCCTGTAAATGTATTGTGTCTTGTATAATAACCCCACATCATTAAAAAGACATGCATCATTTTGTCCTTTTGTCCCAACAACAGTAAAAGTCCCATTTGTCTGCTTTCTTTCGATTTTAAAACCATTTTCATTGTTGGAATTGTCAGTCCAACACAAAATAACCATATTGGGAGTATTTGGGGATAGATTGGCTGTTAATTTACTTGGCGCAGTAGGTCTTTCCAAAATTAGGGGTGTACTTTCTTTTTTGGAGCAACCCAAAAACATCATAAAAACAACAAAAAAAGCTAAAACTCTCATGGACTTTATTGGTTAAATGTATTCAACTAATTGAACTTTGTTTTGACAAGTATTCCAGGTTAGTCCAAATTTAGGTTTAATTTTCAGTATTGCTATCTTCATTTTGAGGGTTTATGGAAACACTGCCTTAGTTTTGACCGGTTCGAATTTACATTGAATTTCAGCGTACGCGCCTATCATATTTACATATAAATAATTATAATATGAATTAGACCCCATCGTTCCGTTACCCATTCAATATGTATATGTTTACTAGCTTCTATGAATCAATATAACCACCAATGCTTTATTATTAGACGCAACGCCTCATGTCTACGTATATTAAAAACATTTTTAAAGTATAAAGTCCACTTTATGCTGACGATTTACAGGGGGGGCGCCTCATGCTTCAGAGTATGCAAGATTATATTAGTATACTCTTATCCCTTTTTTTAATAAATTTAAGAAACAGAATGTAAGGGGGTCAACTAAAAA
>CAMCBE010000218.1 GCA_945872805.1 Chitinophaga pinensis
CGTTCTATTCCCCATCTTTTCTGTCGTCTGCTTCTTAACATCTCAGTACTTTAGTACCTTTGCGCACTTTGAAGCCATAAAATGAAGTTTGAAAACGAAATAAATAAGCGAAGAACATTTGCCATCATCTCCCATCCGGATGCTGGTAAAACCACCTTAACGGAAAAATTCCTATTGTTCGGTGGCGCAATCCAAACAGCTGGAGCTGTGAAAAGCAATAAAATTAAGAAACACGCCACGAGTGACTTCATGGAGATTGAAAGACAAAGGGGAATCAGTGTAGCCACTTCCGTAATGAGTTTCGAGTACAAGGGTGTATTGATTAACCTATTGGATACACCTGGTCACAAAGACTTCGCAGAAGATACATACAGAACATTAACTGCAGTAGATAGTGTCGTCTTGGTAATTGACGGGGTAAAAGGAGTTGAGGAACAGACACGTAAATTGATGGAAGTATGTCGAATGAGGGATACTCCAGTGATTGTGTTCATCAACAAAATGGATCGCGATGGTCAAAATCCATTCGATTTGCTGGATGATATCGAAAAAGATTTAAAAATATCACTTCATCCACTGAGCTGGCCAATTAATTCAGGTAAGGATTTCAAAGGGGTGTATAGTTTATACGACAAAAGTTTATTGCTTTTTCAGCCCAATCAAAAAGCCAATGAATCTGAAAGTGTAAAGATTGAGGATCTTACTGATCCTGCACTCGATAATTTAGTTGGAGAAAAAGATGCTAACCAATTGAGAGAGGATGCTGAATTAATCGACGGTGTATATGGCCGTTTTGATAATGAGCCTTATCTGAAAGGTCAGAAAGCACCTGTTTTCTTTGGTAGTGCAATCAACAACTTTGGCGTGAAGGAATTGTTGGATACATTTATCAGGATTTCACCTACTCCTCAAAGTAGAGATACTACTGAGCGAAGAGTTGATGTGATGCAAGACAAGTTCTGCGGATTTATTTTTAAAATACATGCTAACCTGGATCCTAAGCACAGGGATCGAATTGCATTTTTGCGTGTTTGTTCTGGTAAATTTGAACGCAATAAATTTTACCACCATGTCAGGTTAGATAAAGAGGTACGATTTAGCAATCCATATAGCTTCTTGGCGCGTGATAAAGATGTAATTGAAGAGGCATATGCGGGGGATGTAATAGGACTTTTCGATACGGGAAACTTCAAAATAGGCGATACCCTCACAGAAGGAGAGAATTTCTATTTTACAGGTATTCCTAGCTTCTCACCTGAAATTTTCAAGGAGGTTATCAATAAAGATCCAATGAAGACAAAGCAGTTGGAGAAAGGATTGAATCAGCTTACCGATGAAGGGGTTGCCCAGCTTTTCACACAACATAATGGCAATCGTAAAATAATTGGATGTGTTGGAGATCTTCAGTTCGAAGTAATACAATATAGATTGCTTCAAGAATATGGGGCCTCTGTACAATTTAACTCACTGCCTTTTTATAAAGCATGTTGGTTAACATCAGAACATAAATCTAAGCTGGAGGAATTTACCCGATTCAAAACGGGGAACACCGTGATCGATAAAGATGGACACATCGTTTATCTAGCTCAAAGTGATTGGTTTTTAAATACCGAAATTGCTAATAATCCTGATATTCAGTTTCATTTCAGCTCGGAAATTCATAAATAAGACGTGAGATGTGAGGAGTTAGGAGTTAGGGGTTGGGAGTTGGAGGTTAGAAGTTGGAGGTTGTATATAGTGACTCAGGCATTAAAAATTTCTAACCCCTAACTCGCAACACCCAACTCCCAACCCATAGCGCTAAGCGTCCAGCGTCAAGCGAATTGTATTCAACCCCCAACCCAACTAGAATTTTGCACTGATTCCCGTATAATTAAACGGCGTAATCTTTTTCAATTCTTTTTTGACTTTAGCGCTTACATTCAATTTATCAATAAATTGATGAATACTTTCTTTATTGATGGATGACTTACCTCTTGTTAGGTCTTTCAATGCCTCATAGGGTTTAGGATATTTTTCTCTTCGTAAGATGGTCTGAATGGCTTCTGCGACCACAGCCCAGTTTTTATCTAGATCAGCTTTTATAGCATCTTCATTTAATACTAGTTTTCCAGTTCCTTTTGAAATTGATTTCAATGCTAGGATGGTATGGGCAAAAGGGATACCAATATTTCTCAAAACGGTTGAATCAGTAAGGTCGCGTTGTAGTCTTGAAATAGGAAGTTTGATGGATAGGTGTTCAAACAATGCATTGGCTAATCCAAGATTACCTTCTGCATTTTCAAAATCAATTGGATTCACTTTGTGTGGCATGGCAGATGATCCCACCTCTCCAGCTTTTGTTTTCTGCTTAAAATAATCCATGGAAATATATGTCCATATATCCCTTGAAAAATCAGTCAAAATAGTATTGATGCGTTTGATTCCATCAAAATGTGCTGCAAGAAAATCGTAATGCTCTATTTGAGTAGTGAATTGTTGACGTTGTAGTCCAAGCTTTGTAGAACAAAATGCATTAGCAAATTTTATCCAATCAATATCGGGAAACGAAACAGCGTGTGCATTGAAATTTCCAGTAGCGCCACCAAATTTACAGGAATACGGAATTTGATTTAACAAGTTAAGTTGGTCTTCTATACGCTCTACAAAAACCATAATTTCCTTGCCTAAGTTGGTGGGAGATGCCGGCTGACCATGAGTTCTGGCAAGGAGTGAAATGTTTTTCCAAGCTGTTGCTAATTTTCTCAATTCAATCACCAAATTAGAAATAGCAGGGTAGTATTCTTGCTCAAGTGCTTCCTTCCAAAGAAGGGGCACTGCAGTATTGTTTACATCTTGAGACGTTAATCCGAAATGGATATATTCTTTTAGTGATTCTAGGTTAAGGATGTCTAGTTGTTCTTTTAAATAATATTCAAGTGCTTTAACATCATGGTTGGTCGTTTTTTCGATCTCTTTTATTTTCAATGCTGTTTCAGGAGTGAAATGTTGATATACAGCCCTTAATTTATTGGCATTTGCTGCGCTTAAAGGAAATAGTTTTTTTTGAGATAAGGCAATGAAATATTCAACCTCAATCCGAAGTCGGTATTGAATGAGCCCAAATTCCGAAAAATAGGGGGCCAGGTTTTCAAGTTGTGCTCTATATCTTCCGTCTATTGGCGAAATGGCAGTAAGTGTATTGAGATCCATTTGTTTTTGAATTGGTGTAACTTGCGGTCAAAATTACATCAATATCATTGGAACGGAAAATTAGGATAGGGGCAGTTAGTTATTTAAACACTAAGCCATTGCTGTATGGACTTGAAAATGGGGCGATTAGGGATGAAATCGAGTTAGTTCTTGATTATCCTGCTAACCTTGTCAATGCGTTAAAAAATGATCAAATCGATATCGGGTTGATACCTGTGGCAGCCTTATTAGACCTAGACAGCTATCAGATTGTTTCAGACTATTGTATTGGAACAGAGGGTGAGGTGGCATCTGTCTGTGTCTTCAGTGAGGTCCCTATGGAACAGATTGATACGGTGATATTAGATTATCAGTCAAGGACCTCTATTTTACTATGTAAGCTACTATTCGAGCAATATTGGAAGAAGCCGGTACATTTTATAGAGGCCCAGGATGAATCATATATTGAAAAGATAAAAGGGAATGTGGCGGGTTTAGTGATAGGTGATAGGGCACTTAAAAGTAGGAGTAAGTTTGAATATAGTTATGACTTGGGACTCGGTTGGAAAGAAATGACTGGTTTGCCATTTGTTTTTGCGGTGTGGGTTTCCTTGAACCCGTTAAATGAGGAGTTTTTACAATCTTTTAATTTAGCTAATCAAGAAGGTCTTGCACATCTTCAAGAAGTAGCAAGTCAGGCGTATTTTTTGGAGTATGATGTGGCGTATTATTTTACACATAATATTTCTTACTTATTGTCCAATGAGTATAAACAAGCGATGGAATTATTTTTCAATATTGCCTTGCAGAAGACATTAGATTTTCATTAATCTTTTGGGTAACTAAGTAGCTCAAAGACAGCTAAATGTATTATTTTAGCAGTTATATAAACCCCTTATACATGGCAGAAACTTTGGGCATG
>CAMCBE010000219.1 GCA_945872805.1 Chitinophaga pinensis
AAGTTCGCATTCATATTGCCACTAAGCTAAGCATGAAGAAAGAGAATTAATTGAAGATGTCATTGCTAAGGTGTTTAAAGGCTTCCATAGCACCTAAATATTCACATGTTCTAGCACCCGCCTTGTTGGCATTGGTAAAAATGGAAATCCATTGTTCCTTGTTTAATGAATTCATTTGAGTGTTTGTGAAGGAGCTTAGTTGAAAGAGTACTGCCCCTACAAAAGCATCACCAGCACCTGTTGTATCAACTGGGGTGATTTCTATACTTGGGATAAGTAATGTTTCTTTTTGAAAGCCTAAGAGTGTGCCATCCTTTCCTAGTGTAATAGCAAAAACGGCATTCGACATTTCTGCAAAAACGGCAGCAGCTTCCTCTACAGATGATTTTCTAGTTAGCATAAAAGCTTCTTCATCACTTACTTTGAAAAAGCTACATTTCTCGATAAACTCCCATGATTTCTGAATAAATAATTCTTGATCATGGCTAAATAGTAGATGCCTATAATTTGGATCAAAGCTCACAAAAAGTCCATGCTCATTGGCTTTATCCAACATATTTTTGTAGGTAGATTGTAGTGGGCCAGGTAAAAATCCTGTTGCAGAGCCAAAATGTGCAATTCCAAAAGAGCTGATATCTATATGACTTACATCGTCATCATTTAGCATACCGTCGGCTCCACGGTTGAAGTAAAAATCCCTTTCTCCGTTTTCCATTAAAGAGACAAAGGCGAATGTTGTAAAATTCTTCTCATCTTGTATGATGCTATCCGTGATGATACCAAATTCATTCATCACTTCGATCAAGTGTTTGCCAAATGGATCTTTACCAACTTTAGCCGACATTTCAACGGTACCTCCTAATGCAGCAATAGCAGCAGCAACATTGGTTGGAGCACCACCAGGTTTTTTTATAAAATGTTGCCCATCTCTCAACGAACTACCTTTATCGGTACAAATCATATCGATGAGTGCCTCGCCGATGCATAAAATTTTCTTCATATGTATGCTGAATAAGGTAGATTACTTATTGGAAAACAAGGTACAAAACATTTTATTGCCTTGCGGTGTAACAACGGCCAGTCTATGTTGATTCAGACGTGAATTAACGAGTATTGCTTTAAGACTGCAACTTAAGTCGACTAGCTTTTCATTTTAACTGTTCTGCCAAGTCTTGATGATTTTTTTGCAGCTTCTAGTATTTTAATAACAATAATATTATTTTCAAGAGAGTATAATCCAAACTTCGGTACAGCTATTTTCTTTAGAATAACATCAGCGAAGTATTTAATAGGATCAGTATAGGTATTTGTTTGTTCAGGTGTTACAACCAGCTTATGCTCTATTTCATCTTCGCTTCTAATGCGCATATCTTTGTTATTATCGGTAATGGCAGAACCGAATTCACCATAGATTTCCATATCCTTTCTGTTGTGGGACCAGTTCCATGAAGCTTCGATGATGCATTGTGTAGTTGGGTAGGTTAAAATAATGGTTGCTTCATCATCTACTTTAGAATAGACGTCGGGTCTGAAATTTCTAGTGATAGCTGTAACTGAAGTAGGAAGCTCACCTTTCATCAAATAGGTCATTAGATTTGCCCCATAGCAACCAAAGTCCATCAAGGCTCCACCACCATTCAAAACGGGATCTGTTAGCCAATCAAAGAATTCTGGCATAACTTGTATTTCTTTAGGCCCCATATGTCCGTCATGCACTACTACTTTTCTTATTTTCCCCATAAAAGAACTATCAGCGCTTAATTGAAATGCTTTTTCAGTAGTAGGGTACCAAGCTGATTCATAGTTTGTCAAGACTATGGCGTTGTATTTTTTTGCTAGCATGGCAATTTTTTCGACATGTTTTTTTGATACAGCTAATGGTTTTTCAACCATTACAGGTATATGTCTTGGTGCACATGCTCCTACTAAGCTTAGGTGATCAAATGTTGTTCCAATCCCAAGAACTCCTTCCGGTTTGGTATTGTCTAGCATGGTGTTTAAATCGGTGTAGAACAAACGTTGATCAACGTTAAATTGCATAGCCAACCTCGAGGCTAGTTTTACATTAGGCTCATAGATACCTACTACATTAATTATACTATCGTGAATTCTGTTCAGTACACTTCTATGATGGCCATGTGATAAACCAGCTACGGCTATTCTAACCGGGACCCTTTTCTGGGAAACTCCAAATTGAGCTATAGTTATACTAAAAAGTAGGAGTAGTAGTATTATTTTCAAATTAGGCAAGGATGCTTTTCTATAAATATAATTTTTATTTACGTTTAAACTAAATTATTGGCAAGCCAATTTATAAAAGCTATGAATTTTGTATATTGCTAATCTAAACTTATTCCATGAAGCATTTACATAAACTAGCATTTGTTTTAATTGTTGCTATAATTTCTTTTGCATTTACTCAAGTCAATACAAAAGAAAAAAAATCAGTCAATTTTGAGGATCCAAGAAAGATATATACAGAAAAATGCTCAAGTTGTCATGGTGAAAATGTAGAGGCCTTTGTTGATCGCCAATGGAAGCATGGTAAAACAAAAGAATCACTTGTAAAAAGTATAACCACCGGGTATACTAATTATGGTATGCCAACGTGGAAGGATATTATTGCTCCAAATGAGATAGAGGGATTAGCTGATTTAATTATTACCAGCTTAAAAACTGTTGAGCAGTATAGTTTTTCGAAAGCTAAAAAACCTTCAAGTGGTCCTGCAATATTTACTTCTGCAGGAATGACTGTAACGCTAGATACTATTGCAACGGGCTTCGATAGTCCTTGGGGCTTTGAACAAATGCCTGATGGCAACTATTTGATTACGGATCGTGCAGGTTCTTTATACATTGTTGATCATGCTCGAAATAAAACTAAAATCACTAACACCCCTGATGCAATTATTGAAGGTCAAGGTGGTTTATTGGATGTTGCATTGCATCCAAATTTTGCTAAAAATGGTTGGATTTATCTTTCCTATTCAAAATACAAAGTTGAAAATGGCCAGCAGTGGACAACAACTGCTGTTGTAAGAGGCAAGATAAAGGATAATCGTTTTGAAGAGGTGCAGGAAGTTTTTGAGGCAACTCCTTATACTGCAACAAAGCATCACTATGGTTCTAGGTTAGTATTTGATCAAAAAGGGTATTTGTATATTTCTGTAGGTGATCGAGGAAAGGAGAATGATTTCCCTCAGCACCTTGAAGCATCTCCTGGAAAAATTCACCGTATTAATGACGATGGAAGTATTCCTACCGATAATCCGTTTGTTGGTGATAAAAATGCAATTCCTAGTATTTATACATATGGGAATAGAAATCCTCAGGGGATGTCAATGGATCCAACAACGGGTTTAATTTGGGAAAATGAACATGGCCCTCGTGGTGGGGATGAATTAAATATTGTAAATGCAGGTGCTAACTATGGTTGGCCAGTAATTTGTTATGGTATTAATTATGACGGCAAACCGATTTCTAGTTTTAGCAAAATGGAAGGTATGGAAGACCCAGCAACGTATTGGATTCCTTCTATTGCTCCAAGTGGTTTGGCTTTTGTTACTGGCGATAATTATCCTGCATGGAAGGGAAGTATTCTAGTAGGATCTCTTCGTTTTAATTTTATTGACCGTTGTATTATGCAAGGCAATAAAGTAATTGGGCACGAAAAGTTACTCATGAATATAGGTCGTACCCGTAATGTTGAAATGGGTAAGGATGGCTACATCTATGTTAGCATAGAGGGCCCTGGTACTGTATTTAGGTTGAAGCCTGTTTTGGAAAAAGGTTCTTAAGAAAGAACCTTTTTTGCAAACGCAACACATTTTGCAACTTCTTTAACTGGATCTGAATCAGCAGGAACATCGTATTCCAATTCAACTGTTGCAGGAATAGAATATTTCTTCTCTTTTAAAAGTAATAAGATCTCCTTTAATGGAGTATCTCCTTGTCCCCAAGGCATATTTGCACCACCATGATCTTTATTGGCTCTATCTTTCATATGCATGCTCGTTATACGATCATGTTTAGCTTCAATTAAGGCTAAAAGAGTTTCTTTTGTGTTGGCTCCAC
>CAMCBE010000220.1 GCA_945872805.1 Chitinophaga pinensis
TAGGGTTTATGGGCCAACGCTCATGCTTCATGTACTTGAAGCATCACAAACAACTGGAGTAAAAATTTTTCTATACGGGAGCACAGAGAACACCTTAATGAAACTAAGAAGTTTTATACACAAAAAATATCCTACTGCAAATGTTGTAGGTATTCAAGCTGATCGATTTAGAGAGTCCACAGAAGGGGAAATAGAACTTGACCGAAAGACTATTATCAATTCAGGAGCTAACATCGTCTTTGTGGGCAGAGGATGCCCAAGGCAAGAAAGATGGGTTGCCGACAATAAGGATCACTTACCCGCTGTACTGATAGCTGTAGGCGCCGCTTTTGATTTTCATGCTGGTAATGTAGAACAAGCACCTTCATGGATGCAGAGAAATGGATTAGAATGGCTTTATCGATTTACCAAGGAGCCTAAACGATTATGGAGAAGATATCTACTAACAAACACAGCGTTTGTTGGGCTCTTTTTACTTTATGCTTTTAAAAAGGTCTTTAGCCGATAATCCGCTAGTCGGCATTATCAATTACCTTTACCGCAGTGAACTTCCTCATCCCATTTTTAAGTATTTTTCCGCTGGTATATTTTGCCAGCTTTTTCTATTCAATTAAACAAATACTATCAAAGCAACACGATGGGATATTGTTTTTTTTCATTTTTGGACTTCCCATATATATCACTACCCTTTCCGTTCTTAATCTTTATGGTTTAGGAGATCTCATCCCTATTGTTCAATACACAAAGGAAATAATAGTATTGATGACCCTTGGTCTACTAATGTATGAATTGAAAGAATATCCAAAATTAACTAGTCTGGATAAAATTGTTCTGATCTATTTTTTTTATAACCTTATTTACATAGTAATTCCATTAGGTGGATATACTGTTTTTGAGAAAGCTATTGCATTTAAAAATATTGCTTTCTTCCCCTTTATATATTTTATCGGCCGTATCATAAAACCTGAAACAATCTGGGTGTCAAAATATAAGATTCTCATTTGTATTCTTGCAATAGCAACCGGATCTATTTTACTTTTTGAAATCGTCACGTACACTCATTTACAAACAATCACTGGTTATGCAGATTACAATTTCCGATTTTTGGGAATTGAGCCTACAGGGAATGCCGGACTAACTTGGACGTTTGAAATCGAGGGTGGGATAAAAAGATTTGCAAGCTTCTTCGCTAACCCACTTGAACATGCAGCAGCAACGTTATTAACCATAGCTGTTTTAATAGCGCTCCTTTCAAAAAAAGATAGCGAAAACAGAAAACTTATATTGCTTTCTTCATTAGCTGCATTAATATCAGTAGTATTTGCTCTTTCTCGAGCATCACTAGCCGGTTTTCTATTGGTCTTATACCTTTATGCAATTGTAACAAAAAGGAAAAAAATATTATTGGCATTTCACATTGTAATGGCGTTAATTTTTATTACTATTTTATATTTTTTAACCGATCATACGCTTTCTGAATTTATCATCAATACATTTAACTTTTCAAATTCATCAAGCCTTTCCCATTTAGTAGAATGGGCAGATGGGATAGAATCTATTACCGCAAATCCATTAGGTATAGGACTAGGTGAGTCAGGAAGAATCGCCGGCGAGTTAGGCTTGAATACAGGAGGAGAAAATCAACTTATTATACTTGGCGTACAAACAGGAATAATTTCAATTATTCTATACCTTACGATGTTGATTATAAGCATCCGTTGGTCTGTTAAACTTTTTACGGAAACATCAGGAAAAGCAAAACAGCTTGGCATATTACTTTTTATTTTTAAAGTTGGGATAATCATCCCGATGCTAACAGCATCAATCGAATCGTATCTTTACATCAGCTACATGGGGTGGTTTCTAACAGGCTTACTTTCTAGTATACATCAGCAATTGATAATTAAAAAAGATTATGCCGTTTCTTGAAAATACAATTGAGCTAATACGCAAGCAACGATTCAATCCAAATTGGTTTTGGGGAATCGTCTTAAATGATTTTTACTTACCTAGAAGAAGCCTATATACGTTCATCAAAGGGCAATCGAATAATATCCAGGGAAGAATTTTAGATATTGGCTGTGGAGAAAAACCTTATGCACATTTATTTTCCTGTACTGAGTATATCGGCATCGACATTGAAACTACAACGGAATATCATGAAAAGCACAAGACAGATCTATTTTATAATGGAGTAGATCTACCTTTTGAAAATACTAGTTTTGATGCAATTGTTTGCTTTGAAGTACTTGAGCATGTCTTTGAACCTGAAATAATGGTTCGTGAAATGTTTCGTGTATTAAGGCCTGGGGGATCCATTTTGCTAACAACCCCATTTATATGGAATGAACATGAAATACCATATGATTATGGACGATATTCATATTTCGGATTAAAAGACCTCTTCACGAAGAATGGATTCATCATTAGTAAGCAAGAACGAATACTTTCTGGTTTTGCACTAATAATAACACTAATATCCCTTTACATAAGAGATGGACAAGAAAAGCTGAAGGAATTATTCCCTAAAAGCAAACTAGGGAAAGTTGGAAGAGGGTTGGTCTATTTGACCTTTAGGCCTATTTTCATGACCTTTAATATTGCTGCAGTAGTTGCGCAGCTTCTTCCTAAGAGTGATCGATTTTATTTTAACAACGGACTATTGGCGAGGAAAAAAGTCGATTCATAACATGATATGAATTATTTAGACCGGCAATAATTGCTCTAAAAACAGCACACAATTTTTTGGGTCTTCTCAACAGTAAGAACCGCATGATAAGTAATGCGTAATATACTATTTGATATAAGACTACCGTTGGAATTACATGCCAACTAGAATATTCCTTAAGTAAAAAAATCCTATTTCGAGAATGTAAGTAAACTACAAATGGATGTGTACGACCTTCTTGAGTTTCATCATTTGAATTGACACTATATCCCGCTATATGATATATAACAGATGATGGTATATAAGAAATCCCAAAGCCCTTTTTTCTAACTCGAAAGGAAAATTCAACATCCTCATAATATGTCTCGTATGCTTCATTGAGTAATCCTAAGCCGTGCTCAGTAAACAGATTATTCCTAATCAACATACAACAACCTGTAGCCCAAGGCATATCAATGGTAGAATCGTATTTGTCAGTATTCTTTTCTCCATAACCTCTTGTACTTGTAACCCCAAACCATTTATTGAATCTATTTCCGGCATTCCAAATTACATTTCTGTCGTGTTGAAATAAAATTTTTGGCTGTGCCACTCCAACGGTTGGATTCTCCTCCATAGAAGAATAAAGAAGATTCAAAAAATCGGGTTCAACTGTTGTGTCATTATTCAACAATAACGAATAATCAAATCCAGATTCAATTGCATAGTTAATTCCGATGTTACATCCTTCTGCAAAACCTCGATTATCGTCAGATCTAAAAACAACAATATCACTATACATATTCTTAATAGTACTTGATATCGGTATAGTAGAACCATTATCAACTACTATTATTTCAATAGTAAAATCACCAGAAGGGTTTATTGCCTTCAAAGATTCTAAACAAGGCATTGTAACTTCAATACCGTTCCAGTCAACTAATACGACGGCGATTCTTTTCATAAAAGACTAAACAAATCGACTCTATAAGTAATAAGTAGATGAAAGAAAAATTAAGTGGCAATAATGCCAAGCAAAATATAGTGAGTAATATAGAAATAAGAAATACACTAATACTAAGACGAAGCTGAACTGAAAAAGTCTTATCCATTAATATCTCCATGACGTTAAGTACGTTTAGGCCAATGATCAATGGAACAATAGAAATCCATCTAATAAATGGTATTAGTAATTTCTCGTCTGAAGAATTTGAAAGCCAAAATGCAATTAATGGAGCAAAAAGAAATATAAGAATGCCTAATCCAAGTAACAGGAAAAACAAAAATTTATTCACTTGCCTTCGGAAGCCTATCCATTCCTCATAACTACGATGGTGAATTTCAATAGCTACTGGATATATTGAATTCGAAAAGGCGATGAGGAGCATTCT
>CAMCBE010000221.1 GCA_945872805.1 Chitinophaga pinensis
GCTAAATTCTCTAATTTATAAATTACTTTCAAAACTTCACACTAATAGCTAACGTCTATCGTCTAATATCTGTTTCTAACGTCTAAATAAAATACATGCGCATCATATCATATAACGTAAATGGAATTAGAGCAGCGATTAAAAAAGGCTTCATAGATTGGCTTAAGACAGACCCTGCAGATATTATTTGTTTACAAGAAACCAAAGCAACTGAATCAGATATTGACATAGCCCCAATTCATGCGCTCGGTTATACTGACTACTGGTTCAGCGCCTCTAAAAAAGGATATAGTGGTGTAGCCGTTTTCACAAAAATTAAGCCGGATAAGGTTATCAAAGGAAATGGCCATACCGAAAGCGACGATGAGGGAAGAGTAATACAACTTCAGTTCGATGATATATTATTAATTAATGCGTATTTCCCTTCAGGGACCTCTGGGGAAGAAAGACAAGACTTCAAGATGAAATGGCTTGATGAGTTGATGAATTACTTAACCAAACTTAAAAAGAAACAGCAAAAAATAATACTCTGCGGAGATTATAATATCGCACACAAAGAAATAGATATACATGATCCAAAAGGAAATAAAAAGTCTACTGGATTTCTTCCTGAAGAAAGGAAATGGATGGATGACTTTTTTACTTCTGGATGGATTGATACATTCAGGGCTGTTCATCCTGAGCCAGATCGATACTCTTGGTGGAGCCAGCGTTTTCCTAGTGTTCGCCTAAATAATAAAGGATGGAGAATTGATTATATCAATACAACCAATATCCTTGAACAGCATATTCAAGATGCTGAGATATTACCTGATATAAAACACAGCGACCATTGTCCGGTTTATTTAAAATTAAAACGCTAAAAAATATGATTCTGTACAATATCACTTCAAATGTTGCACATGAAGTTATCGATGAATGGATAAGTTGGCTCAACAACATACTTATTCCAGAAATAATGGAAGTCGGCGTATTTAACGATTTTAAGTTTTTTCAATTATTAGATATCGATGAAACAGACGGAAAGACCTATACTATTCAGTTTTTCTGCGATAATGAACAAGCCTGTAGAGAATTCATTAGTGAAGCTGGACCTGCTTTTATACGAAAATCAGAATTAATGTGGGGCAATTCAGTCTATAATTTTAGATCGATATTGAAAAGTGTGCAATAACTGTGGAAAATTAAAAAATACCCAGAAACCATTGCTAAACCTGTATTTCAACTCTCAAAATAAGATTAGCCCTTTGGTGATAATACGAGCTCCTTTCCGTGAAACGCAATACCAGCTTATGTTTCAAAGAAGTAATAATAAAAATTATTCGCCCAAAATATTTCATTTCAGTAATAAAATGCAGTGCAGGCTTGATTTTTAAGCAATATTCATGAAGAAAAAAAATTTTGTCATAATCAAAAAGCCATTAAATTTGTTTACACAAACCAATTAAAAATTTTATTATGAACAAGGCTGAATTAATCGCGAAGCTTGCTGATGACGCAGGTATCACAAAGACTCAAGCTAATGCTACGTTGGATTCATTTATTAGTGCAGTAACCAAAACACTTAAAGGTGGTGGCAAAGTAACACTTGTAGGTTTCGGTACTTTCTCAGTAACCAAAAGGGCTGCACGTAATGGTCGTAACCCACAAACTGGTGCTGTGATTAAAATCAAAGCAAAGAAAGTTGCAAAATTCAAAGCGGGTAAAGAATTGTCTTCTAAAATCTGATCGCAACAAAAAAATTAAAAAAGCAAGACGCACTTGTGTCTTGCTTTTTTTTTTACACAAAAACTTAAAATCATTATACAATGGGAAGAGGCGACAAAAAAACAAAAAAAGGGAAAATTTTTAAAGGGTCTTTCGGTAAGTCTAGGTCTTCCAAGACTAGCAAGAAAACTGTTGCAAAAAAAGCATAGTAGTTGATACCAGATTGCAGGTGTCAGTTTTACTCAACTTCTGATTATAATTAAGCTATAATCTACTCATGCTGACATCTGTTATCTGATTATCCTAGTCAAACTAAGGCGCTAACCTGGCTAAGTCCCAATTAGAGGCCTCCTTAGTATACAAAATCCTGTCATGCAAGCGATTACTCCTACCTTGCCATAACTCAATTGAGTCAGGAACAACTCTAAATCCACCCCAATGCGGTGGTCTTGGCACAACACCTTCACTATATTTTAGCAGAAGCTCCTCAGCTTGCTTTTCGAGTAATTCTCTGTTTGGGATAACCTGACTTTGTGGTGAAGCCCATGCGCCTAATCTACTTCCTAGTGGGCGACTATAAAAATAGGCATCACTCTCATCTGGAGATATTTTCTCACATATTCCTTCAATTCTCACTTGACGTTCTAATTCTTTCCAAAAGAATAAAAGAGAGGCAAACGGTTTGTTTATTAACTCCTGACCTTTATGACTTTCATAGTTGGTAAAAAAAACAAACCCATTTTCGTCATAGCCTTTGAGCAATACAATACGGGCAGTGGGTCTTCCATCAGCTTTAGTCGTTGAAAGTGTCATCGCATTCACCTCATCGATTTCTGCGGTCAAGGCTTCTTCCCACCAAATAGTGAACTGATGGATGGGATCTGACAATACATCTTGCTCAGACAATGATTTCAATTGATAATCTCTGCGGATGGAGGCAATTGACATAACGTTAATTTAGAAATTGGCCATCGATTCAGACGATGGTGATAAAAACATGATTATCAAGTATATGAAGATGTGAGTAACCTATTTAACCAATGTTCCGACCTTCTCACCCATCACCACACGTTTAAGGTTACCGGGTTCATTCATATCAAAAACAATAATAGGCAGGTTATTCTCCATGCATAACGTAAATGCAGTCATATCCATAATCTTGAGATTCATATCAATACACTGCTTAAACGACATAGTTTCAAATTTTTTGGCTGAAGGGTCCTTTTCTGGATCAGCGCTATAAATTCCGTTTACTCTAGTTCCTTTTAAAATGACGTTGGCACTAATTTCAATCGCCCTCAAGGAACCTGCTGTATCGGTAGTGAAATATGGATTTCCTGTACCAGCTCCGAAAATGACTACTCGATTTTTTTCTAGGTGCCTCATTGCCCTTCTGCGAACATAAGGTTCTGCAAGCTGCTCCATTTTTATTGCACTCATCAAGCGGGTATACATGCCCTGTTTTTCTAACATAGCTTGAATAGCCATGGCATTGATTACAGTGGCCAACATACCCATATAATCTCCATGTGCGCGTTCAATACCTGTTTCGGATTCATTCATCCCTCTATAAATATTGCCTCCACCAATCACAATAGCCACTTCAACACCTAAATCCACTACGCTCTTTATCTCCTTGGCATAGCGGCTAACCATGGAGGGATCGATTCCAAAACTATTTTCTCCCATCAGGGATTCACCAGAGAGTTTAAGTAGTATTCGCTTGTATACGGGTTGCATAATGCGAATATACGATGGATAAAGAAAAAGTTTGCAGCCCTTTTTATATAAAATAAAAAAGGGGCCATATGGAGCCCTTTCTTAACTATGTTTAGTTGATTGATTACCCTAGGGCAACGCGCTTAAAAGAAAGCACTTTCAATTCAGCGTCTTTAGATTTTAAATAATCACCTACAGACAAACCGCCATCTTTCACAAAAGCTTGAGCCAATAAGGTGCTTTCTTTAAAGAATGAGTTCAATTTTCCTTCAGCGATTTTGCTAATCATTTCATCTGGCTTACCTGCCATTTTAGGATCATTCTTAATCAAATCAACAATGATTCCCTTTTCTCTTTCAATCACTTCAGCAGATACAGAACTTGAATCTACAGCAACTGGATTCATTGCAGCAATTTGCATAGCCATATCCTTACCAACTTCAGGAGTTGCTTTATTTAATCCAACCAATACGCCCATTCTGTTCGAACCATGAATATAAGATGAAACAAATTCTGCATCAATACGCTCGAATTTTGAAACTCCAATTTTTTCACCAATGCTCGCAAGCTTATCATTAATAAGATCTGCTACTTTAGCACCATTGAT
>CAMCBE010000222.1 GCA_945872805.1 Chitinophaga pinensis
TCTGGAGAAGTTCAGGAAGTTTGGGATAACTACAACATGGGATTGATTACCAATAACGAGCGTTACAACCAGATCATTGACATTTGGTCTAGGGTGGATACAAAATTGACTGAAACACTTATCCGTGCTATGGCAACTGATAAGCAAGGATTCAATTCTGTTTACATGATGCTAGATTCAGGTGCGAGGGGAAGTAAGCAGCAGGTTAAACAGCTTGCCGGTATAAGAGGATTGATGGCAAAGCCTAGAAAAAGTGGTTCAAGTGGATCCGAAATCATCGAAAATCCGATTCTTTCTAACTTTAAAGATGGATTGAGTGTATTAGAATATTTCATTTCAACACACGGTGCGCGTAAAGGTCTTGCGGATACTGCCCTTAAAACAGCAGATGCTGGTTATTTGACTCGTCGTTTAGTTGACGTGGCTCAGGATGTAATCATAGCTGAAGAAGATTGTGGTACTCTAAGAGGTATTGCTACAAGTGCTTTGAAAGACAATGAAGACATTGTTGAACCACTTTATGATAGAATTTTAGGAAGGACTTCATTACATAATGTATATGATCCAGTGACAGATGAAATTATCGTTGCTGCAGGTCAAGATATTGATGAAGACACGGCTAAGAAAATTGAAGATTCAGGCATTGAAATTATCGAAATACGTTCTGTTTTAACCTGTGAAAGCAAGCGCGGCACATGTGTAAAATGTTATGGAATCAACCTTGCTACAGGAAATATTGCTCAACGTGGTGATGCCGTTGGTATCATTGCAGCACAGTCAATCGGTGAACCAGGTACTCAGCTTACATTGCGTACGTTCCACGTAGGTGGTGTGGCAGGATCTGCATCTATTGAATCTCACCTAATCGCTAAGTTTGATGGGGTAGTTCAATTTGATGGTCTACGTACTGTTAAAGCAAAAAATAACGAAGGTCAAGATGTTCAAATTGTAATCGGTCGTACCGGCGAAATGAGGATCATGGATTTGAAAAATGACCGTATATTGATTACGAATAACGTTCCTTATGGATCTGTTTTAGCAATCAGTGATAATAAGAAAGTATCTAAAGGGGATATCATTTGTACATGGGATCCATTCAATAATGTCATTGTTGCTGAAATAGCTGGAACAATTGATTTTGAAAATGTTATTGATGGTGTAACCTTCAGAGAAGAAGCTGATGAACAAACTGGCCATAGAGAAAAAGTAGTTATCGAATCAAAAGATAAAACAAGGATTCCATCACTTAAGATCTTGGCAAAAGATGAAAAAACATACAACTTGCCAGTTGGATCGCATATTGTTATCGAACAAGGTGATCAAGTTAGAGCTGGTCAAGTGTTGGTGAAAATTCCAAGGGTACTGGGTAAACTCCGTGATATCACGGGTGGTCTACCACGTGTAACAGAACTTTTTGAAGCAAGGAACCCAGGAAATCCTGCAGTAGTTGCTGAAATCGATGGTGTTGTATCCTTCGGTCAAATCAAGCGTGGTAATAGAGAAATTACAGTTGAAGCTAAAGATGGTGCAGTAAAGAAATACCTTGTTACCTTGACTCGTCAGATTCTTGTACAAGACGGAGATTTTGTGAAAGCGGGAACTCCACTTTCTGATGGACAAGTTGCACCTGGCGATATTCTTTCAATTAAAGGTCCTTTTGCTGTTCAAGAATATGTTGTGAACGAAATTCAAGAGGTTTATCGTTTACAAGGTGTAAAAATCAATGATAAACACGTTGAGGTAATTGTTCGTCAGATGATGAGAAAGGTTGAAATCATCGATCCAGGCGATACACGATTCCTTGAAGGTGATTTAGAAGATAGAAGTGATTTTAATATTGAAAATGATTGGATATATGACAAGAAAGTAGTGGTTGATCCAGGAGATTCAGCCGTCATGAAAGCAGGCCAAATCACTAGCTTGCGTGAAGTAAGAGAAGAAAATTCAATCTTACGTAGAGCAGATAAGAAAACAGTTGAATTTAGAGATGCCAATGCTGCAACGTCTTGCCCAGTCTTGCTAGGTATTACAAAAGCTTCATTAGGTACTCAAAGCTGGATTTCTGCTGCATCATTCCAGGAAACGACAAAAGTTCTTTCTTCTGCCGCAATTCAAGGAAAGACTGATGATATGCTGGGATTGAAAGAAAACGTAATCACTGGTCACCATATCCCTGCTGGTACTGGTCTAAAGGATTATGAAAGCCTAATCGTAGGTAGCAAAGAGGAGTATGAACTCCTTCAAAGCACTCGAGAAGTAATGAGCTTCGACGAAGAAGAATAAATAATAAAGGGAGCAGAAACACTGCTCCCTTTTCTTAATCAACATTTTAAAGGCTTTGATCATGAATCAAAAAGTAGTAAACATCATTTTTGCATTAGGCATTATTGTTTTGCTGGTTTTAAATTTTACAAAAAAAACAACAAGTAGCACTAGCGCATCATCGGGAAATTCAGAAGTATCTACATCACTCAAAGTGGCTTATGTGGATTTGGATAGCATCCAAGAAAAATATGTATACTATCAAGAAAAAATGCTTGAATTTGACAAGAAAAAAGAAGCAGCTGATAGGGATCTTAATGCCGCTTTTCAAAAAATTGATAACGAAAGACTTGCCTTCTTGAAAAAAGGGCAGTCGATAACTCAGGCCGAAGCAGAAAATTTCCAGCAGATGTATCAAGGAAAATTGCAAAATCTTGATCAACAAAAAAAGGTTTTGGAAAACAATATTGCTGAGGAAGGAATGAAAACAATGGATGAGTTGAAAAAAAGAATGAATGATTTTATTGTTGAATTCAATAAGCAAAAGCATTACAGTTATATCTTCTCTCATAGCAGTGCTATTAATTTTCTTTTTTATAAGGACACAACATATAACATCACCAATGAGGTAGTGGAAGGACTAAATCAGGCATATAAAAATCAACCTCAAGGCAAATAATCATATTTGAAATACTTATCTTCAATCCCGGTTAATTAACCGGGATTTTTATTTAATATCAATTTTATGTCAGAAAATACAAACTTTAAGCCCAGCCTTGGATTATTAGATGGTACAATGCTGGTTGCAGGTTCAGCAATCGGATCAGGTATTTTTATAGTGACGTCTGATATTGCCCGAAACGTAGGAAGTGCTGGATGGCTTATCGCAGCATGGATTATCACTGGCTTCATGACTATTATTGCAGCAGTAAGCTATGGTGAACTTAGTGGTATGTTTCCTAAAGCAGGAGGACAATACGTATACCTAAAAGAAGCATACAACCCATTGGTGGGATTCTTGTATGGATGGAGTTTTTTTGCAGTAATTCAAACAGGAACAATTGCAGCAGTTGGTGTTGCCTTTGCAAAATTTACTGGTTACTTTCTTCCGGCACTTAATATGAAGGATGAAAATATCCTATTTCAACTTGGGACTTTAAAAATTTATCCTGCTCAAGCGGTTTCGATTTTAGTAGTGATTTTATTGACTTATGTTAATACGCGTGGTGTTAAAGAAGGGAAAATAATACAAACCACTTTTACCATTTCTAAATTAGTAGCTTTATTCGGACTTATACTTTGCGGCTTTCTTTTTGTAGAAAAAAGCTTCTGGTCAGAGAATTGGGCCACAGGGATGCTTTCACAAAAAGCTATATTAAATGATGATGGATCAGTTACATGGGAATCCATAGGGGGTATAGCATTGCTTGGAGCTGTTGCAGCATCGATGGTCGGAACAATTTTCAGTAGCGATGCATGGAATAATGTGACGTTCATTGCCGGTGAAATGAAAAACCCGAAACGAAATATCGGACTAAGTCTTTTCCTAGGTACGTTGATTGTTACAATCATTTATGTTTCAGCCAATCTAATGTACTTGAATGTACTGCCATTGGATAAGATCGCTCGACCTGAAGAAGACCGAATTGCTGTTGCCGCAGCGAGTGTCATCTTTGGAGCAGCTGGGCGCTCTATCATTGCTATATTGGTCATGGTGTCAACCTTCGGATGCATTAATGGATTAGTCATGGCAGGAGCACGTGTGTAC
>CAMCBE010000223.1 GCA_945872805.1 Chitinophaga pinensis
CCCTATTCATCAACATTGTTGGTCAAAAAAGCAGATTTACTTATTGCTACTCGGCATTATAAAAAAGCGCTCTCATTGCTGGATAAGGCAGAAATCCTTGATAAAAATGACATTGACATTTACATTCTTCGAACAGATGCCTATTTGGCTTTGGATCAACAGGATATGGCTGTTGCTATTTTAGAAGAAGCCATCACCTATTTTGAAGGGGAGGAGCGGATTGATTTGCTTTTTGAATTAGCGGATGTATATGATGATTATGAGGCATTTGAAAAAATATTTGATTGCCTTAAGTTGATTTTAGAGTATGATCCTAATAACGAGGAAGCATTATATAAGATTTGTTTTTGGACAGATTTTACTAGGAGAAATGAGGAGAGTATTCAGATTCACCTGGCAATTATTGAGGAGAGCCCATACAATGAATTGGCTTGGTTCAATTTGGCTGCTGCCTATCAAGGATTAAAGTTATTTGAAAAAGCTATAGATGCTTATCAATATGCCATTGTGATCAATGAAAAATTTGATTATGCCTATCGAAATATGGCCGATGCCTTGATGAGACTTCACCGTTACAAAGAGGCGATTGAGAGTTTAGAAAAAGTGATTGAACTCGCAAGGCCTGAAGACTTAATTTATCAAGCCATTGGGCATTGTTATGAGAAAATTAAAAATTACGCCCAGGCACGATTTTATTATCGAAAAGCGTCTCATTTAAATCCAGAAAATCCTCAACTTTTTGAAAAGATTGCCCGAGCCTATATGCTTGATGAAAAATATAATCAAGCCATAAAGTATTTGGAAATGGCACTTCTATTTAAACAGCAGAAACCTGATGCATATCTTGCTATGGGTGAGTGTCTGGTTAAAGTTGGAAAGGGGAAAGAAGCGGTACATTTTTTCTTGTCTTTAGTCCAACTTAAACCTAAAAGCCTTAAAGGGTGGGAAGTATTGATACGCACGTTATTTGAAAATGGTCAATTTGCAGAAGCTGAAAGACAGATCCAATTTGCTCAGATTAAAGCAGGTGAAAAACCGGCATTCTTATTTTATACCAGTGCAGTTTTAATTGCGCAAGGAAAATTAAAAGATGGTTTTATGGTATTGGAAGAGGCCCTGACGAAGGACTCCAAATTTTTAAAACATTTTCTTAAACTTTATCCTTCCTCTATAAAGTATCCTCAAGTTGTTGAACTTATCATAAAGTACAAGCGAAAGAAAGATTCTTAAGTGTCTTAATTTAGTTGATGGCAATTCATCCCCTCTTTCGTATTTTTGCATACAATTAAAGAATACCTATGAATTTCAGCTTAACTCAAATGCCAGTTCGAAACACCAAACCGAGGAAAGAAGGTGTTAACATGGTCATGGATACAGGGCTTAGCCTCGAACAAGCAAGATTGTTTGTTGAAAATGCTATTCCACATGTGGATATGATTAAACTTGGGTTTGGTACATCTTTTGTTACCCCAAAATTGAGAGAAAAAATTGAGGTATATCAAGCTGCTAATATTCCAGTTTATTTTGGCGGAACGCTTTTCGAGGCGTTTTTGATTAGGAATCAATTTGATGATTATTTGGCACTATGCAAGGATTATAAGATAAATTATATTGAAGTAAGTGATGGTTCCATTACCATCCCGCATGCTGAAAAATGTGGATTTATTGAAAAGATTGCTGCGTTTGCAACTGTATTAAGTGAGGTAGGTAGTAAGGACGCAGAACATGTAATCCCTCCGTATAAATGGATTGAATTAATGCGTGCAGAATTGAATGCTGGATCAACCTATGTTATTGCTGAAGCACGGGAAGCTGGTAATGTGGGAATCTATCGTGGCAGTGGGGAAGTGCGCGAAGGATTGGTACAAGAGATCTTAACTCAAATTCCCGGAGAAAAAATACTTTGGGAAGCTCCTCAAAAAGCGCAACAACTCTATTTTATACAATTGCTTGGGGCTAATGCTAATTTAGGAAACATATCTCCAACCGAAGTGATTGCCCTTGAAGCCATGCGTGTTGGTTTGCGTGGGGATACATTTAGTCTTTTCCTCGATAAGTGAAATACATAGGGATGAAAAAATATGGCCTGATTGGATACCCACTCTCACATTCATTTTCAAAAAAATACTTCAGTGAGAAATTTCTTCGTGAATCAATCACGGAGGTGTCTTATGAATTATATCCAATCGCAGACATTTCAGAGCTACCCGGTTTATTGGCTGAATATCCGGCGCTAGTGGGCTTGAATGTGACGATACCCTACAAGGAAAAAGTAATACCATATTTAAGCGATTTGAGCCCTGTAGTAGAAGCTATAGGGGCATGCAATTGCATTAAAATATCAGAAGGCAAGCTTGTTGGCTATAATACGGATGTAATTGGCTTTGAAAAATCACTCAAGAAAAAATTAAAACCTCATCATACTAAGGCATTGATACTTGGAACGGGTGGATCTTCCAAAGCAGTTCAATATGTGCTAAATAAGCTTGGTATATCATTCATTAAGATTAGTAGAAGCAATACAGCCGAAACAATTACATATGAAGAAATTGATGAAGCGCTGTTGTCTTCTCATGCGCTTATTGTTAATACATCACCGCTAGGCATGTTTCCTAACATAGAGGACTGTCCAGCTATTCCGTATCAATTTCTTAATGCTTCACATTATTTGTTTGATTTAGTATACAATCCTACTAAAACAAAATTTTTGGCATTGGGAGAAAAGATGGGAGCAGTGATTGAAAATGGATCAGATATGCTTGTTGATCAAGCAGAGGCCTCCTGGGAAATTTGGAATGAAATCTAATTAGCTTGTTTGATTGAGTTCAGTTAATTTTTTACGTATGTCTTCTGGTATCGATTTTACTTTTCTTTCAGTATAGTCGTAGCAAATCATACTTGTTTTAATATAGGCTGCAACAATTTTTTTTTCTCCTTGAATTTTTTCAATGCTGTAGTAGCAGTCAAATGAAGCCCTTGTGATGTTATCTATTGCTATTGATATCGTTATTTCATCTCCTTGGAACAGCTCTGCTAAATATTCAAGTCCGGCTTCTGCAAGAATAAGGCCATATGGTCCGAAATGAATCTCACTATAGTGTAGTGTTTTGAGAAACCGCATTCTAGTTTCTTGTGCAAAAAGTAAGTAACGTTCGTTCCCAACATGTCCACCATAATTGATGTCTCCAATTTGAATAGTGATTTTTGTGTTGTAGATATATGGTTGTGGTGAGATGAATTTTTTTGCTCTCATGCTGTTGTGTTTAAGGTAAATTCACTTTTTAGTCGAAGGGATTGAGTCCTGGGCTTTTCTATTTTGCTGAATTGAGCTGTCTTTTGAAGAAACACTATTTAGGTAATGTGTTGCATTGGGTAATGCTGCTCTGATATTTACACCGTTTAATGCATTAATGATGGAATTTCTAAACGAGGTGTTTATGGTTGCAGTCGATATCAGTAGTATACCAATAAAGATGGCAGCATATCTCATGCGAATTGATATCGAGTGTTTCTTGTTTTTCTGAATTAATGTTTCGGAAATTGATTCCCAGCAGGACTCGGGTGGAGCAACTTCAATATGGTACATGGAGGTAGCCTCTTTGGCGATATTTTTTTCTATCTCATTCCAATTTTCTTCATGAGCTGGACTTTCAAACTTCTTGATATTATTTCTCCATTCCATGATAAAATTATTTTTGATGGTTATGGTGTTTTATTTTGTCCTGCAATAATGCTTTCGCTCTTGAGTATTGCGATTTACTTGTCCCTTCTGATATATCCATCAATGCTGCTATTTCTTTATGGGTATAACCTTCGATAGCATAGAGATTAAAGACTGATCGATATCCGCTAGGTAAGCTTTGGATGAGGTTTAGCAATTCTTTTGTTTCAAGTTGATTGAATATGGGGGCGTCATCACTTTCGATTTTATCCTCTGTTGTGGCATCGCTTAATGAGTATAGCTTATTCTTTTTTCTAAATTGCTCAATGGCGGTATTTACAATTATTCTTCTTATCCATCCTTCAAAT
>CAMCBE010000224.1 GCA_945872805.1 Chitinophaga pinensis
GTGCCGGGTTGGATAGCTGGTAGAAAGACGGGTGAATTGGAGAAAAAGGCAGGTGAATTATTGGAACGCCTGGGTGTTTCTGCAAGGGCTTCTCATAAACCCAATGCACTATCTGGGGGTGAACAACAACGTGTGGCTGTAGCCAGGGCATTGGTCAATAACCCAGGGATTATTTTTGCTGATGAACCTACTGGCAATTTGGATTCAACCAATGCAACGTCATTACACAATTTATTTAAAGAGCTCAGGGATGAGCTGAATCAAACATTTTTGATTGTGACGCATAACGAGGAGCTCGCCGCCATGAGCGATAGGGTCATGCATTTGAAAGATGGAAGGTGGATGGAGCCAGCAACTAGCTAACTCTTGGTATCCAAGTTACTTCTTCTGCATTCAGGTCTTTTGCCATGAATCTTGATAATATAAATAAGTAGTCGCTTAATCGATTGATGTATTTGATGATTAAAAATTCATGGTCTTCGTCTTCAATCAATAGGTCTACAATAATTCGTTCTGTTCTTCTGCAAACGCATCTCGCAATGTGAAGCTGGGAAACTATAGGGTGTCCACCTGGCATAATGAAGAATTGCAATGGGGCTAATGAAAGGTCCATTCTGTCCATTTCTTCCTCTAGATAAATTACATCAGTATCTTTTAAATCGGGGATTTTAAGCTTAGTCTCTTTTTCTGGATCACATGCTAAAGCAGACCCAATGGTAAAAAGCCTATCCTGGACTTCTTTCAGTACATTCTTGATCGAATTATCGTGGATGAGGTCCCGACATAAGCTGATATGTGAGTTGAGCTCATCTACTGTGCCATACGCCTCAATTCTGGTGTGGGATTTCCTTACTTTAGTACCTCCTATTAATGAGGTTGTTCCCTTATCTCCTGTCTTTGTGTAAATTTTCATTGCCATATTCCACTAAATTATGATAATAGATAATGTGGCAAAGACATAATTGTTCACTTTAAATACAGATTTTTTTACACGACGCTTGCTGCATCCTTTATTCTGTCGCTTTCCAATAACCCATCTCTAAGTCTTATTACCCTTTTGGCATAATTTGAAATATCTTCTTCGTGAGTTACTAAAACAACAGTATTCCCATCATTATGAATCTTTGCAAAAATACTCATGATCTCATAAGAAGTTTTAGTGTCTAGGTTACCAGTAGGTTCATCCGCTAAAATGATGGAAGGATTATTGACTAATGCCCTGGCTATGGCCACACGTTGACATTGTCCTCCTGAAAGTTCGTTCGGTTTATGGTGGCTTCTGTCCATTAAGTCAACTTTTCTGAGTACTTCTTGTGCCATTTCTGTCCTCGTTTTTTTGGGAATACCTGCATAAACCAGCGGTAGCGCTACATTTTCCAGGGCTGTTAACCGTGGTAATAAGTTGAATTGCTGAAATACAAACCCAATTTCCTTGTTTCTAATATCTGCTAGATCATTGTCGGGCATAGTGCTTACGTCTTTGCCATTCAATATATATTTACCAGATGTTGGGGAGTCCAAGCAGCCCAAAATATTCATCAGCGTACTCTTGCCAGAGCCAGAGGGCCCCATTAACGCAACGTATTCATTACGTAGAATATCAATGTTTAGTGCTTTCAAGATTTTCAATTCTTGGCTGCCCATGAAATAGCTCTTACAAATATCTTCAAGATGGATTACAGAATTTGACATGTAATTATTTTTTGATCACTTTAGGTACAGTAAAAAATTCATTTAGGGTTGCAGGGGCATTTTTAAGCGCCGTTGCATTGTCGACTGATCCATTTACAACATCCTCGCGTAGGCTGTTTTCGGTATGGCTGATGTGGGTGAGTGGCTCAACACCCGTTGTATCAATTTCATTTAGTTTTTCTACAAAGCTGATCATTTGTTGTAAGTCTTTTCGAATTGATTCAGCTTCCTCTGTATTGAAGTCAAGTCGGGCTAAAGTTGCCAGCTTGGTTACCATTTCTTTATTCAGTTCCATTGCTATGAATTGACCGTAAAATTAACCAATATCATGGGAACCGCTTTTTTTTATTGATGAACGGAAGACAAAACGCCTAGAAGAATATGGTAATCCCATTCAGAGCAGGCTATACATTTATTATATTTGCCACATGAGTACGGAAAATGCAATTGTAATGAGCGGTATACGTCCAACCGGATACCTTCATCTAGGTAACTATTTTGGTGCTATGCGCAACTATGTGAAGCTCCAGGAAAAATATACCTGTTTTTTCATGGTAGCTGATTTACATGCCCTGACAACGCATCCCGATACAAAGGAGCTGAAGTCAAATGTATATCGGGTAATAGCGGAAAATATTGCCTGTGGAATTGATCCTGAAAAGGCGGCATTGTATTGTCAAAGTCATGTGCATGAAACAGCAGAATTATACCTATACCTGAATATGCTCGCTTACCTTGGAGAGCTCGAAAAAACCACCACGTTTAAAGATAAAGCAAGATTACAGCCCGATAATATTAATGCAGGATTATTGACTTATCCTGTGCTTCAAGCAGCAGATATTATTTTGCATAGAGCTACTTGGGTTCCTGTAGGCAAGGATCAAGAACAGCATCTTGAAATGTCGAGAAATTTTGTAAAACGGTTTAATCACCGGTATGGTAATATTTTTCCAGAGCCTATGGCCTATAATTTTGGTGATGAATTGGTTAAGGTGCCGAGCCTGGATGGCACCGGGAAAATGAGTAAAAGTGAAAACCAGTTGGCTACTATTTATTTAGCGGATGATGATGAGTTGATTAGGAAAAAAGTGATGAAAGCCAAGACAGACGGAGGTCCAACCGAGGTAAACATGCCCAAGCCGGATTATATTGAAAATATTTTCCTTCTGATGAAGTTGGTTAGTGAACAATCTACTATTGATTTATTTGAGAAGGCTTATCAAGAGTGTACTATTCGTTACGGAGATATGAAAAAGCAGCTCGCGGAAGATATGGTTACATTCATTTCTCCAATCAGGCAAAAGGCCATCACGATTCAGCAGGATGAGCAGTATGTGAAGAAGATCATGGAGCAAGGAGCTGAAAAGGCATGTGCGAGCGCCAAAAAAACAATGGAACTTGTACGGGAAGCTATGGGATTGGTCTACTAAAAGGGGCTAGAATGATTTCTTACAAAAAAAAGTAGCTTCATCTTTCTTTTGTCAAAATGAATATGTACTTTGTTAACCTGTGATTCGTAGATCCAGAAAGAACTTCATAATACAATGGCTAAAATAAAAAAACCTAAACACATTGCGATTGCTGGTAACATTGGTGCTGGAAAAACATCGCTTACAGAGTTGTTGAGCAAACACTATCGTTGGATTCCTCAATTCGAGGATGTTGATCAAAATCCTTATTTGTTTGACTTCTATGAAGATATGCCTCGGTGGAGTTTTAATCTTCAAGTCTATTTTCTCAATAGTCGGTTGAATCAATTGCTTGAGATTAGTAAGGGAACAGAAACCGTTATTCAAGATAGAACGATATACGAGGATGCCTATATTTTCGCTCCAAATCTTCAAGAGATGGGGTTGATGACAAAGCGCGATTTTGATAACTACTTTGATTTTTTTCAAAATCTACGCCAAATGGTTAAGCCTCCAGATTTATTAATTTATTTACAGGCTTCCGTTCCTACACTAGTTGGGCAGATACAAAAAAGAGGAAGGGAGTACGAAGAGAATATAAGACTAGACTACCTCAAGAAATTAAATGAGTATTATAACAAATGGATTGAGGGATATAAAGAAGGTCCATTGCTCATTATTAATGTAGACACAAATAAGTTTGTCGAAAGTGAAGAGGACATGGAGGAAATAATTGCGAAGGTTGATGCAGCGCTTTACGGACTGTCTTAATTAGTCTGCAAAAATCTCAAGTTGATTAGTTATTTTTTTGTTGCTGAATTCTTCTGAAGCCTCTAGCAATCTCATTACAGCATTTCGTCCATTCATGCCAAGCCCAAGCGAGTATTCGTTCACATACAAATCGATGTGTTTCCTCATGATGGCT
>CAMCBE010000225.1 GCA_945872805.1 Chitinophaga pinensis
ATATCAGAAGTAGTCAATTCACTTTCAGCATAACGCCTTTCTTCAATACCCGTAATCGCTTTAAATTTCTCAACAATGGTTTCTGAAGGAACATCAATAGGCTCCTGTTGCTCACTATAAAATTCAGAGCCTACAAAGTCCTTGTTCGCTTTCACTAAACTTGGAATATACGCGCCAGTTCCAGTTATAACAGATCTCTTCATGAGAAACATTTGAGCAAAAGTAATAAAAAGACGCTAGACGATAGTTTCTAGTAATTAGATCGGGGCAAAAGAGGTTAAGCACTATGCTTCTTAAAATACTGATATGAGAACCCAGTAGGCACAGCAACCATAACCGCCATGATGATAAAAAATGAAATCATTGCATATTCTGGAGAAAGTACAATGCCTAAAATAACTTGTAAGATTCCTCCATACATCCACCACGTACCGGCCATTTTATGAGTAGCCGTCCAGTTATCTTCATTTTCCAAAGTCCATGGTACTCTGAATCCAACAAAATAATTAGGCTTAACAGACGGGAAAATATAACCAAGTGCAGCAAACAGTAACCCCATCAATGAAAAAAGATACTTCATGAAAAAATTACCTGGCTGAACAGATGAATAAACTATAATTAATCCAAGCACAGACATAAAAACGACCATCAAATAACCAATTTTGCCAAATAATGCAGGATCGGTTCCCTTCGTTTTTTTGGGATCAATTCGCGTGATATTTTGAAGCAATAAAAATACCAATAAGCCTGCAACACCTAGTATAATTGGACCAAGGTAAATAGAACTTCTAGGACCGAAGCCGTTGGGTTTCCCCTCTATATCAAAATGTGTGGCAATGGTTTCCGGCAAGTTATCATATACTGATAGTGCATATAAAAAAGGAACACTTAGAATCCCCAATGCAACAATAAGACTCAGCCATTTTGAACTTGATTTCATATAGACAGTGGAGGTAATACTAAATGAATATAATAACTACGCTTTTTGAACTTTCGGACGAAGGAAAAGCAATTGAATAATAACTACAAGCAAAACAACTCCAGCAAGGATAGCAAAATGTTTTCCAAGATTTCCTTCATCAGTAGACTTCCCTAAAAAGTCAGTAATAAGAGCCCCTGCACTTATGCCAACAGTATTTAAAAACCCATATGAAGTTGCACGTTGACTAGGAGGAACAAATTGACAAAGTATAGGCATCGTGTTTGTATCAAACATACCAAAGCCAAAACCAAAACAAAGTGCTGCTGTAAGTATGGGCAAAAGCGTATGGCCGTAACCTATTAAAAGTAATGCAGGGATAGTCAACGATAGGCCAATCACTCCAGTATAAACTCTTCCGCGAATATTTTTTTGAGTCCATCGATCTGAAAGAATTCCTCCTACTATAACTCCAATCAATGATGACATAGCAATAGAAATTGTAGCCATTGGCCCAGCCTTAGACATTTCAATACCCAAGCTTTCTGAAAATAACGTAGGCGCCCAATTTTTAATTGCCCAGCCGGGTAAACTAGGTACGGCGAAATAGATGACAATAATCCAAAATGAAAAACTAGATAAAAGTGTTTTTAGTCCTTTAAAGGTTCCTACTAAATCTGATCCTCGCTTAATATGAAGCGCTTCAGGACCATCCCCATCTTTTTTTTCTTTTAAAAAAAATAATAAGACAATTGAATAAAAAAGTCCAACGCTTCCAAAAATGATAAAAGTGTGTTGCCAAGACATCAAGTTTGAAATGACTGAACCAAATCCTCCTAATGCTTGTCCCATATAGAGGCCTGTCATGTGTAAGCCTATTGCAAATGAACGAGTTCTATCTTCATGATAATCTGCAATGAGTGAGAGCCCCGCAGGGATATATAACGCTTCACTAAAGCCCATCAACGCCCTCAACCAATATAATTGTCCAAATGTTTCTGCATACCCCATAGTGAGTGTAACAGCAGACCAAACAAAAAGGCTACCTAATATCAACCATTTTCTATTGAATCGATCAGCGATAATACCCGAGAATGAACTCATGAGTGCATATACCCATAAAAAAATCGCCATTAAATGCCCAAAATTTGTGGCTTGCCTCAATTCCTCAATATCTACTTGCATAGCAGGTCGCATTGTAGAGATCATCTGCCGATCCATATAATTAAGTAAGGCAACACCCCATAATAGGGCAACTACAATCCATTTATATTTTTTTGATGATTTCATGTATGGCGATTAGGATTCTAAGCTGATGCAATTAGTGGAAAAATTCCTAGAATTTTCGTTTTATACACTTTAAACATACAACTTATATGAAGATTAGAAGAATCAAACTAAGTTAATTAAGGTATCAAATAGAATCATAAGTTAGTATTTATCTCTGACTTTGGAGGCGATATGAAAACCTAGCCAAGGAATGAAAATGCATTATATCAAAGGATCTCAGGGGTTTAATTATTTGGCGAGACTACACGACAGGTACTTCACTTCTTGAGAAAAGGCAAAATTAATTTAGCATGTTGATGAGGTGAAAAATTTAGATTTTTATGATGGATGATGTCATGTGTCTAACGAATTTAAATTAGTTTCGTAAAACAATACATGAAAAGCAGAAACCATCCTGAATTCAGTTCGCTTGGAGAAGTAAATCAAAGCGTAGACACCCGCAAGCGAAAAGGCTGGCGAAGGGTACTTGCTTTTTTTGGTCCAGCTTATCTTGTTAGCGTTGGCTATATGGATCCAGGCAATTGGGCTACTGACCTAGCAGGGGGTAGTAAATTTGGTTATACCTTATTATGGGTATTGCTTATGAGCAATATGATGGCACTGCTTTTACAAAGCATGTCTGCCCGATTGGGTATTGTTCGTGGGCGTGATCTTGCACAGGCAAATCGTGAAACTTATCCTAGGTATATCAACCTAGCATTCTATATTTTAGCAGAAGTCGCTATTGCTGCGACCGACTTGGCAGAAATATTAGGTATGGCAATCGGAATTCAATTGCTAACAGGACTTCCACTCATCTGGGGAGTTGCACTAACTGTACTTGATACTTTTTTGTTTTTATTCCTACAGCGATTTGGCATTCGAAAAATGGAAGCCTTCATTATAAGTCTTGTTGCCATTATCGGCTGCAGCTTCCTAGCAGAAATCTTGATGGCTAAACCCGATATGAGTGAAGTGGTGAAAGGATTTGTTCCAAGCCTCCCAAATAATCAAGCACTCTACATTGCCATTGGTATCATTGGAGCAACCGTAATGCCGCACAATCTTTATTTGCATTCAGCGTTAGTTCAAACTCGAAAAATAAAAAGAGATAATGAAGGGATTAAGCGAATGCTGAAACTCAATTTCATTGATAGTGCCATTGCATTGAATCTGGCTTTTTTTGTAAATGCATTTATTCTAATTCTTGCAGCAACTGTCTTTTTCAAAACAGGTTTAACTGAAGTGGCAGAAATTAAAGAAGCCCATCGTTTACTAGAACCCATGCTAGGTACAAACTTAGCCCCAACATTGTTTGCCATTGCATTAATTGCATCCGGACAAAGCTCCACCATAACAGGAACCTTGGCAGGACAAATCATCATGGAAGGCTATCTTCAACTGAGAATCAATCCATTGGTCAGGAGATTGATGACGCGATTGATTGCTATTGTTCCGGCTGTATTAGTTATTCTAATTAACGGTGAACAAAACATTGACAACCTGCTTATCCTAAGCCAAGTTGTATTGAGTCTTCAACTGGGTTTTGCCATAATACCCCTTATTCATTTTACAAGCGATAAGAAAACGATGGGCATCTTCGTTATCAAACCCATCATCATTTTTTTAGCGTGCTTAGTAACTGCAGTTCTAGTGTATTTAAACTTACACATGGTAACAGACCAGGCAATGACTTTTTTCAATACGTCGGATTCTATTTTCTGGAAAGCCGTCATTATCATAGGATGCATCTTATATATCGTACTCTTGCTTATAGCTATACTATATCCTATTCTACATAAGAAACAAGGAGAATCGGCAAAGTTCCATCCT
>CAMCBE010000226.1 GCA_945872805.1 Chitinophaga pinensis
GTATGGTACTGATTGGCTTGTTTGGTCTCCCTCAACGTGGCTGAATGATCAAACTCTCTCATCGCCTACAGCAACTCCGATTACTACTACAACGTATATTGTCAATGGTCAAGATGAATTTGGTTGTTTCAAAACAGAAGACAGTGTAAAAGTGACCGTGCATCCACTTCCTGTAATAAATGCAGGTGAAGATACTAGCATGATGGCAGGCTATCCGATTCAGTTGCGGCCTGAATATTCTTCTGATGTAACAAGCGTAGAATGGGTTCCTTCTACCTTCCTGGACTGTTCATTATGTAGAACTCCAGTATCAACTCCTCAATATTCTACTACGTATACTCTTTTTGCCTACACGCAATTTGGTTGTATGAGTAAGGATGTTTTGCATATTTATGCTACGTGTACAAAAGAAAATTTATTTATTCCAAATACATTTTCTCCTAATAATGATGGATCAAATGATTTGTTTTATCCAAGAGGCAGAGGAATTCAAAAGATAAAGGCATTTAAAATTTTTAATCGTTGGGGACAGCTGGTTTTTCTCAAAGAAAACTTTTTTGCTAATGACATGAATGCTGCTTGGGATGGGACAAAAAAGGGAGCTTATGTAACGCCAGATGTTTATGTTTATATGATTGATCTTATTTGTGAAAATGGAAATGTAATTACATTGAAAGGAGATGTTACCTTAATTCGATGATGCAAATGATTTTATACAAGAAACATCTATTAGTGTTTTTATTCATTTTGGGTATAGGCATCTTTAATGAAGGGCATGCACAAGACTTGCATTTCTCTCAATTCTACGAAGCGCCACTTTTGCGTAATCCTGCTCTGGCAGGACTTTATGATGGAGATATCCGTGTTCAAGGTGTTTATCGTAGTCAATGGAACAGCATTTCATTTCCTTTTGAAACAGGATCAATCAATGCCGAGTATAAATTTGGGGTGGGTAAAGGCAATGATTTTTTGACAGTGGGCACACAAGTCATGTATGATAAAGCGGGTACTGTTGGGCTTCGCACAACACAGTTTTTGCCTTTAGTGAATTTCCATAAATCACTTAGTGATGTTCGCAACACCTACTTATCGCTTGGCTTCATGGGGGGTATGGTGAATAGAAGACTCGATCGATCCAAAGTAACCACCAACAGTCAGTATGATGGATTTTATTATAATGGATCCTTGCCTGATGGTGAGTCGTTTTTATCAGGATACTCGTATGCTGACATGTCGGTTGGGATGAGTTTCAGCAGCACATTAGGGGCAAATCAGCAGCATAATTTTTTCACAGGCATTGGATATCATCATTTCAATAAGCCGGTGAACTCCTTTTATAAAAATATTTCTCACCTCCCTAAATGGGTTTTTTCCGCTGGAGTCAAGCTCAACTTGGATAACGTTACTTATTTTACATTTAATGGGGATATGACAACTCAAACTCCATTCAAAGAGTATATCTTGGGAGGCTTGTATTCTAAAAGGCTTGGTGAAGATGAAGGCCCTATGTATACTGTACATGGTGGGGTTTATTATCGTTACAATGACGCGGTTATTCCAGTGATCAAGTTTGATGTACGTAAAATATCTTTTGGAATAAGTTATGATATCAATGTATCTAGCTTGGCTCCAGCATCCAAAAATAGGGGCGGCTTTGAACTCTCTATTTCTTATATCACCTCAAGGTCACACAATGTGCCTGTTATCCTTTGTCCAAAGTTTTAATGCCAACTTTTTTTAAAGTAATTCGTAAACAAATGACTGTTTGTGTTGTTTTAATTTCTGACTGTTTTATATTTGTAACACAACTTATTTTTTAACCTTATTAGTCAATAATCATGCAATTAACAAAAGGCCAACCAGCACCGTCATTTAGTTTGTATAATAGTGAAAAAGCGAAGGTTAGTATTCACGATTTCGCAGGAAAGAATTTAGTTATTCTATTTTTTCCTCAAGCCTTTACAGGAGTATGTACAACTGAACTATGTTCTGTTCGCGACAGCATCGGTATATACTCTAGTTTAAATGCAGAGGTAGTAGGTATTTCTGTTGATTCTATTTTCACGCTTGCTAAGTTTAAAGAAGAACAAGGATTAAATTTCCCTTTGCTTTCTGATTTTAACAAAGACGTCTCTCAGTCATATGGTTCTTTTTATGATGAATTTGTATTCGACATGAAAGGGGTATCTCGCAGAGCAGCATTTGTTGTTGATCAGTATGGAACGATTCAATATGCAGAAGTATTGGAGAGTGCAGGAGATGTTCCCAACTTCGACGCTATAAAAGCAGCCTTGGCTGAGTTAGGTTAATGAGCATCGTTATAAAAAAAGCCATGACTATAAATAGTAGTCATGGCTTTTTTAGTATATCTATCCATACTAGTTTACTTGAACAATCAAGAATTTAAGGTAATTGGTGTTCTCTAGACTTCTTAGTATTGGATGGTCAGGAGATTGTGCCTGAAAAACCACTTGACGAAGAGATCGTTTTGCATCTTTAGCTGCGGCCTCAATGGTTTGGTAAAATAAGTCAGGTTGAATCAGGTTTGTACAGGACGAAGTAACCAAAAATCCTCCCGGTTTTAAGAGCTTCATTCCCCGTAAGTTAATTTCTTTGTAACCGCTTATTGCTTTTTGAATATTTTCTCTTGACTTGGTAAATGAAGGAGGGTCTAACATAACAACATCCCATTTCTTATCTTCTTTACTCCATTGTTTTAGTGCATCAAATGCATTGATGGCTTGAAAGCTGCAGTTGGTTAACCCATTTAAGCTCGCATTTTCTTTGGATTGCTCAATCGCCGATTCAGAAATGTCTAATCCTAAAACTTGCTTCGCACCATAATGTGCTGCATGAATCTCGAAGGTTCCCGTGTAGCAAAATGCGCCAAGTACATCTGCTCCTTTTACGATATGTTCTATAGCTCTTCGATTGTCTCGCTGATCTAAAAAATAACCAGTCTTTTGTCCCTTGTCAAGGTCTACCATGAATTTCAGCCCGTTTTCATTGATCATAATTCTAGTATCAAATGGGGCTGAAAGGAACCCTTTTTTCTGTTCAAGTCCTTCTAGTTCTCTTACCCCAACATCATTTCGTTCATAAATACCCTTGGGTGAAAAGAGTTCTTCAATAGCTTCAACGATTTCTTTTTTCCATACGTCAATTCCAAGAGCCATAGATTGGATAACGAAATAATCATTAAACTTGTCAATTATCAATTGAGGAAGTCCATCCGCTTCACCAAATACAAGTCTGCAATTTTCGGTAAACCCAATTTTTTTTCTATACTCCCAAGCTGCTTTGATTTTTCTTAGAAAGAAAGCGCTGTCAATGGTTTCTTGTTTTTCGCGGGTAAGCAGTCTTACTGGAATTTTGGAGGCAGGGTTTACGTATCCCTTGCCAATAAATTTTCCATCATGGGTAACCACCTCTGCTACATCACCGGCAAGGAGGGTGTCATCCATTAGATTGATTTCATTTGCAAAGATCCATGGGTGCCCATTGATGATCCTATTGCTGATTTTACGATTCAGTACTACACGTTTCATTCTGCAAATGTACGTCTTGTCTATTTTAGTATGGTCCTGTCATCTAAAGCAGTGTTTTTTACTCAAAAAGAGCGTTAACTCGTTGAAATAATCGAAATTTGCATTTCATTTTACAAAAAGCAGACAATTTGGCTTATTGCCGATTGGTGGCAGAAAATTTGACCTATTGACTTTGTAAATTATAATACAATGAAAGAGAAAGAAATACACCCAGAACAAGAGGAATCTACTCAAGAAATGAAGAGTGAGCCTATTTCAGCCGAGCAGACGGCGGAAAATGAAACTGAAGCATTAAAGATTGAAGTTGCTGAGCAAAAAGATAAGTTTATAAGGCTGTATGCAGAGTTTGATAATTTCAAAAGAAGGAGTGCAAAAGAGCGAATTGAAATGATGCAGACAGCTGGGAAAGAAGTTATACAGTCATTGCTTGAAGTGATGGATGATTTTGATAGGGCTGAAAAACAAATTCAT
>CAMCBE010000227.1 GCA_945872805.1 Chitinophaga pinensis
GTTGTCCAACATCCGTTACGATTATAGCATTTCCTTTGGTGATTTCATTTAATTGATCAATCACTTCACCCATTGTTAGATGTTCTGTTGTTGGGTGCATTTCATCATGAATTACAGCTTCAATTTCTTTCTCATTACATTCTTGGAACTTAGCAGTCCAGCTATCTCTTTGTTTCAAGTCTAATAATGCTGTAATCATGGGAAGGGTTTCTTTGCAATCACCCCAAACAGGAATATCGGCTTTAATATTTTTATCAATTTCAGAAGGATCTATGTCTAGGTGTATCACTTTGGCTTGCTTTGCATATCGGTCAAGTCTTCCCGTTACTCGATCATCGAACCTCATTCCTACAGCAATCAAAACGTCACATTCATTCGTAAGTACATTTGGGCCATAGTTCCCGTGCATCCCAAGCATGCCAACATTAAGCGGGTGAGCTGTTTCAAGTGCACTCAATCCTAATATTGTCCAGGCAGCAGGCAGCCCCCCTTTTTCAATAAAGGCTTTGAATTCAAGTTCAGCTTCCCCAAGGATTACACCTTGTCCAAAAATGACAAATGGTCGCTCTGCTTTGTTTATCATCTCAGCAGCAGCCTCAATATATTCATTTCTAATATGAGGTTTGGGTCTATAACTACGGATGTGATTGCAGTAGGTGTAGCCTGTGTAATTAAATTTTTGGATCTGCGCATTTTTAGCAATGTCAATCAATACTGGACCAGGCCTTCCACTTTTAGCAATGTAAAACGCTTTGGCAAGTATGCTAGGAATTTCATTAGCATCGGTAATTTGATAATTCCATTTAGTAACAGGTGTTGTTATATTGATAACATCTGTTTCTTGAAACGCATCAGTGCCTAAGAGATGAGCAAATACTTGTCCAGTGATACATACCAATGGAGTAGAATCAATCATTGCATCAGCTAAACCGGTTACTAAATTTGTTGCTCCTGGGCCACTAGTCGCAAATACGACACCCACTTTTCCAGAAGATCGTGCATAGCCTTGTCCTGCATGTATGCCACCTTGTTCATGTCTAACAAGTATATGCTCCAATTTATCATTGTAGTCATACAGTGCATCGTAGATGGGCATAATTGCACCTCCGGGATATCCAAAGATTATATCAACATTTTCTGCAATCAATGCCTTTAATACGGCTTCGCTTCCAGTAATGTCAATTGATTCTTGAACAGCCATTTTTTTGTCTTGTAAAGATTCTGTTTGCATAGAATAAATTTTATTTATCAGTTACACAACCCTCTGCTGCGGTGGTTACATACTTTGCGTACTTGTATAAAATCCCTTTTGTTGCAGCTAAAGGTGGTTGTTTCCAATTTTTTCTTCTTTCGCTTAGTACCTCTTCAGAAAGCATAACGTTTAATGTATTTGCAGAGGCATCTATCTCAATCATATCTCCATCAACGATCAAGGAAATATTACCCCCATCAAAGGATTCGGGCGTAATATGTCCAACAACAAATCCATGAGTACCTCCACTGAATCTGCCATCTGTAATCAACGCAACTTCCTTGCCAAGTCCTGCACCAATGATAGCTGAAGTTGGTTTCAACATCTCCGGCATACCTGGTGCACCGCGCGGACCAACATATCTAATTACAACAACATCACCTTTTTTTACACGACCACTGCTGATGCCTTCAATAAGTTGTTTTTCACCATTGAAAACTTTAGCAGGGCCAACAAATTTTTCACCTTCTTTACCGCTGATTTTTGCAACACTACCACCTTGAGCGATATTTCCATAAAGGATTTGCAAGTGTCCTGTTGTTTTAAATGGATTCTCAATGGGACGAATGATTTGTTGATTTTCAAATTGAATCTCTGAAACAGATGCTAAGTTTTCTGCCATTGTTTTTCCTGTAACAGTCATGCACTCTCCATGAATTAATCCTTTAGACAGAAGGTATTTAAGTACCATAGGAATTCCGCCGATATTATGTAAATCCTCCATGAGGTATTTACCACTAGGCTTGAAATCAGCAATCACTGGAATTTTATCACTTGTAGCTTGAACATCATCTTGTGTAAGGGTTAGGCCAACGCTATGCGCCATCGCAATGAGATGAAGAACAGCATTGGTTGATCCACCAAGTGTAACCACAACCGTGAGCGCATTTTCAAATGCCTCTTTAGTCATGATGTCTGAAGGTTTGATATCTTTTTCAAGTAAAACGCGAATTGCTTTTCCTGCTTCAACACATTCCCTTTTTTTAGCTTCACTTAGTGCAGGGTTTGATGATGAATAGGGTAGACTCATCCCTAGGGCTTCAATAGCAGAAGACATGGTGTTCGCCGTATACATACCGCCACAAGCGCCTGCGCCCGGACAAGAATGCATAACGATTGCTTTAAAATCTGCTTCATCCAATTCTCCTGCAATTTTTTTACCTAGCGCTTCAAAGGCCGAAACAATATTTAAGTCTTCGCCTTTATAATGACCTGGTGCAATAGTACCACCATAGACCATTATGGAAGGTCTATCTAATCTGCCCATTGCCATAATGGATCCGGGCATATTTTTATCACATCCAGGTACAGCAATCAATCCATCATAGTATTGTGCACCACAAACAGTTTCGATTGAATCGGCAATTACATCACGACTAACCAATGAATAACGCATGCCATCAGTTCCATTAGACATTCCATCACTAACACCAATGGTGTGAAAAGTAAGTCCAACAAGATCATTCTCCCAAATGCTTTTTTTAATGATAGCAGATAAATCATTCAAGTGCATATTGCATGTGTTGCCATCATATCCCATGCTAGCAACACCTACTTGTGCTTTAGCTAGATCCTCGTCTGTAAGGCCAATGCCATAAAACATAGCTTGTGCAGCAGGTTGTGTAGGATCTTGAGTTATGGTTTTGCTGTATTTATTTAATTCATTCATGAGATGTTGCTTTTATATTCTGTATTTGCTTTATAAAAAGTATTCGGGGTATTAGAGTTAAGCTTATGCTGTAAAGGAATCTTGATATTGTTTTGCTAGCCTACGTAAATTTTCATCTTCAATTTCTTTCAAGGTATCTGCCATTTTTAAAAATTGGTCGTACAATGTATCAATATCATTTCTATTGAATTCAAATCCTAAATTTTTAAATCGATAAGCAAGAGCCGAACGTCCACTTCGTGCCGTTAAAACAATTTTTGAATTTTCTGCACCTACTTCTTCAGGTCTAATAATTTCATACGTCAATGCATTTTTTAAAAATCCATCTTGATGAATTCCTGAGGAATGGGAAAATGCATTTGCTCCGACAATAGCTTTATTTGGTTGCACGGGCATACGCATGGTATCTGAAACTAATCTGCTAATTGGATTCAGTTGTGTTGGGTTGATATTTGTGTATAGACCTAAATCTGCATGCTGCCTAAATACCATGACCACTTCTTCTAATGCAGTATTCCCGGCACGTTCACCAAGTCCGTTAATAGTACATTCGATCTGTCTAGCACCTGCTATAGCACCTGCTATTGAGTTTGCAGTAGCTAATCCAAGATCATTATGGCAATGACAAGAAATAACTGCTTTATCAACATCCTTGACATTGTTCATCAAGTAAGCTATTTTTTCGCCATATTGATGAGGAAGACAATACCCAGTGGTATCAGGAATGTTTACCGTGGTCGCACCAGCAGCAATAACGGCCTCAACTACTTTGGCTAAATATTCATTTTCAGTCCTCCCTGCATCCTCTGCATAAAACTCTACATCATCGGTATATCTTCTAGCCCACTTTACCGCTTGAACTGCTCGTATCAAAATTTCTTCTCTGTTGCTATTGAATTTATTTTTAATGTGAGAGTCTGATGTACCGATTCCGGTATGTATTCTTCCTCTTTTTGCATGTTTTAAGGCCTCACCAGCTACCTCGATATCTTTTTCCACGGCTCTACTCAGTCCACATA
>CAMCBE010000228.1 GCA_945872805.1 Chitinophaga pinensis
CTCGCGATCCTTTTGGGATTTCGATTATGGCGTTAACAATTTTTGGTGCATCTTTCCCGAAGTCAGTACCATGCCATGGATGAAGTGTATTAATGTTCATGATTCTATTTAAATGTATAGTTTCCTGCAAGTGTAGCTAAAATGCCAATTGCTACGGAAGTTAATATATAAACCAACGCAGTGAGTTGGTTTCCGGATTTTAATAGTTCCATATTTTCTGATGAAAAAGCTGAAAATGTAGTGAAGCCACCACAAAATCCGGTTGCTAGCAATAGCTTTATTTGAGGTGAGTTATCTGCGTTTTTCGAGGCATAGGCATAAACTACTCCAATGATGAAACATCCTAGCATATTGACTAAAAAAGTTCCAATTGGAAATTTCATTGGAAATCTTTGTTTAATGAATTCGGAGGTTATAAATCTAGCACCACCACCTATTGCACTGCCAACAATTACTAAAAGAATAGTTTTAAGATTAATCATTTTATAGAAGTATTTCCTGAAAAAGTATAGCTGAAATCGACACGCCATTTTTTGTTATTCAGCATCACTTTTAAATCCATCGGTTTCATGCTGTACGAATTGGAAAAATTAATTATGCTTGTACTGTCATTTAGTTTTTCAACTTTATTGATAATGATTGAAGATGACTTCAGCTGAAGTTTTTCTTCTCTTGGCTGCTTTTTTGTATACTTCTTATATCGTTCAAAAAGTGCTTTGTCTTCTTCGTTTTCAATTATATATAAATCAGCCTTTTCGTAATCACCGTCAAGTACTGCCCTAACAAATTCTCGTCCTGCATCAATCGAATCTTCTGGCTCCTTAAATCCTTCAGGTTGTGAACAAGAGAATAGCGCAGTTAAAAATAGAAGAATGCTTAATTTTGATTTCATCTTAGCTAGGGGAGTTGTCTTCATTGTCTTTGTTGTATGCTTTAATGATTGCTTTAACGAGTCGATGCCTTACAACATCTTCTTCATCAAGTTCAATGTGTGCGATACCGTCGATATTTTTTAATATTCTTGCTGCTTTTTCAAGTCCGCTTTTCTGATTTTTAGGTAAGTCAATTTGAGTCATATCACCCGTTATAATTGCCTTTGCATTTGCGCCAATTCGAGTTAAGAACATTTTGATTTGCAGGTCGGTTGTATTCTGTGCTTCATCTAAAATGATGTAGGCATGGTCTAATGTTCGGCCTCTCATATAAGCAAGTGGGGCAATTTCAATCACACGAGTCGTCATATAATATCCAAGTTTGTCGGCTGGGATCATGTCGTCTAATGCATCGTACAAGGGCCTTAGGTATGGATCAATTTTTTCTTTTAAATCACCTGGTAAAAAACCAAGGCTTTCTCCAGCTTCAACTGCGGGTCTAGTGAGGATGATTTTTTTTACTTGTTTGTTTTTTAAGGCCCTTACTGCAAGGGCAACGGCTGTGTATGTTTTACCGGTTCCAGCAGGGCCGATGGCAAAAATAATATCATTTTTTTCGGCCATGCTAACCATGAGTTTTTGGTTCTGTGTTCTAGCTCGAACAGATTTCCCATTTGGGCCAAATACCAAAACATCATTTGGATTTTTTTCAACAAACTTGTCAATATTTTCCGCATCGTCTCCACCAAGAATTTGTTCAAAATAATTATGGCTTACATTACCATTCCGTTCAAGGTATTGAACAAGTAAAACGATTTTTTCTTTTGCTGATTCGATTTGATCTTCGGCACCACTGATTTTAATTTGTGTTCCTCTGCTTAAGATTTTAAGTAATGGAAATCTCTTTTTTAGTAGGTCTAGTTTCCCGTTGTTAACTCCAAAAAATTCAATGGGATTTACAGAATCAAGGTTGATGATTGTTTCAGCCAATTTTTTTGATTTTAAAGTATCATGAATGTTTTTCTTAACTGAATAAATTTAATTAATTGTAATGATTATATAGATTACTTAATTATTAACATAATGTGAGTAACAAGTAGCCTTCACCTTTGAATCAACTATTTAACTCATTTTTGACAGTAACTCAATGGTTTTAATTGGATCTTTTGCGCCAAATACCGTGTTTCCTGCTACAAGTATATCAGCTCCAGCTTTTAGTATTTCAGGCGCATTTTCTAACGTAACACCACCATCAATTTCAATTTGTGTAGTATATCCTTTCGTTAGGATTATGTGCTTAAGTCGTTCGATTTTGGCAAGCATTGATGGGATGAATTTTTGTGCTCCAAAACCAGGGTTTACAGTCATTATGCACACAACATCGATGTCTTGTAATACTTCTTCAATACTGCTTAATGGGGTATGTGGGTTTAGTGCAACCCCTGCTTTCATACCAAGCGATTTAATGTGTTGAATGTTGCGATGTAAATGTGTACAGGCTTCTGCATGAACAGTTAGAATATTGGCACCAATTTCGTTGAATAAAGGAGTGTATTTTTCAGGTTCCTCAATCATTAGGTGTACATCAAGTATTTTATCTGTTGCTTTTCGAATGGCTGCTATTACTGGTGTTCCAAAGCTGATATTGGGTACAAAGCGTCCATCCATCACATCCAAGTGTAACCATGCTGCCTCTGATTGATTGATCATTTCACAGGCTTTGCCTATTTCTAAGAAATCTGCTGCTAAAAGGGATGGTGCTATAATTGGCATAGTGTTGTTTTTATTTTAATTTTTGTAAAGATTGTTTTGCGAGCTCATAATTTGGTGCAAGTATTATGGTTTGTTCATAATAAAATTTGGCATCTTTTTCATGACCAAGTGATTCATGATTTTTAGCCATCCAGTAGTATGCGTCTGCTTGAAATTTATCAATTAAAATTGATTTATCTAGTACGTTTAATGATTCCTTGAATTTTTTTAAGTCATATAAAAGAATAGCTTTTTCAATATAGGCATCTATATTGGTATAATCATTCAATATTGCCTGGGTGAATGAATTTAAGGCAAGGACCGACATATTCGAGTTGACATAGTAAATGCCTTCTAAAAAATAGCCTTTCGCTACCTGCTGTTCGTTCCCCTTTTGTTTAATGAATTGCCTTGCTATGTTCAGAGCATTGGTGTCTTTCATTGCTGCATAAATATAGCCTAATTCAAAAAAAGCGGTTGGTTGTGTAGGATCAATTTTGATCGACTGCTCTAATCGGTAGATGGCTTCGCTAGTATCCATGGAGGATAAAAATACTTTAGCCAATTCATTTAATAATTGTGTATCAAAAGGCTTTTTTTGTTCTTGTACAGCAAGTATAGATTTCGCTTCATTGGTTTTTCCTTTTGATATGAGTCGAATAGCATTTGAAATTTCAATTCCATATTCGGCAACAACTGTATTATTCTGTTGATCAACCTGTTGATTATTCTTTGAACTGCCGACTTTGTTCTCATCCTGATTTTTGGAATCATTATGACAACTTGCTAGAAATAGCAATAAGATGATGGAGAAGTTGAACTTTCCTAAGGAAATTTCAGGCATACCCAAAATTAAGGAATAGCGCGTGTTTTTTTACAAGTTGATGATAAATAAGCCCAAATTACTGCTTACTTTAGCAATAATTAATGCTTCATTATGAAATTTAACTTGCTTTCCTTATCGATTTTATTACTCTTGCAGATGATGCTTAGCGATACTGTTTTTGCCCAGCATACTGCTCCAGCAGATACATTGCATTATAAAGAGGAAACACATTTCAGCAACTTACGTCAACTCACATTTGGTGGAGATAATGCAGAAGCCTATTTTAGTTTTGATGGAAAATGGCTAGTTTTTCAACGAACAAATCCAAAAGAAAATATTCCCTGTGATCAAATATTTATAGGCAAAATTCCCACAAATAAGGAAGAAAAATACGAGCCACGCTTGATTAGCTCTGGAAAAGGACGAACAACATGTGCCGCATTTTTGAAAGATGGCAAACACATTTTATAT
>CAMCBE010000229.1 GCA_945872805.1 Chitinophaga pinensis
GAATCTTTTATCATTATAAATTCCTTCGAAAAGAATCATTCCATCAGCATCTAGAATTGTAATGTAAAACTTTTCTGCAGGCTCATTTTCGTAAATCATTGAAAACGATAATTCATTGTTTTCAGAACCAATAAAACTCACAGTAGCAGAGGGAGGTACCGAATTTCCTTTTTTAGCACTTGCATTAAGTGTTGTTGAGAAAATAAAAAAAGAAAGAAAAAAAACAGTTTTGAAAATTTTCTTTGCTGAAGCAACAGAATTGCATTTCATATTTTGGGGTTTTGTTTACACGTTTGGCATATGACAGCATCATTACGTGCAAGCAAATCGTATTGAGATAAAAAGTATACTGCATCTCAATTGTACCTATGTATATACCCGATAAATAGAAAAGGTAACCTATAATTTAAATATTATTTAGACCGAGTTAGTTTTATTTAAAACCCTACCGAATTAGTAGAATAAATAATGTTAATAAAATTAAAGATGAAAAATATTTATTATTTTTGATCTACTAAATGATAACAAAACAATAATATTAAAGTATACTACTCAAAATGAAAAATTCAATTATCAAACACCTACTGCTTATCCCGATATTATTCTTAGCCACATGTGTTGTAGCGCAAAAATCACGTATCACTGGTAAAATAATTGATGCAAAAGGAGAACCCCTTTCTGGTGCATCAGTAAACATTAAATCAACAAATAGCGGAACAGTAACAAATAGCAATGGGTCATTTGAGCTTGATGCAATAGCATCAGATATCCTAGAAGTAAGTATGATTGGATTTTTTTCTCAACAAATATCAATCAATGGTAAAAAAGAATTGATCATAGTACTTTCATCAACCCTTACTGAATTAAACGAAATTGTATTTGTAGGAAGTAGACGAGGCGGTAGAATAAAAACAGAAACTGCAGTTCCAATCGATGTGATTAATATTAACCAATATGGAACACCTAGTGCAAACTTAAACTTAACCTCCATCCTAAACGCTACAGCACCTTCTTTCAATTACAATAAACAAAGCGGATCCGATGGTGCTGACCATATTGACTTAGGCACACTTCGTGGTTTAGGTCCAGATCAAACCTTAGTATTAGTTAATGGGAAAAGAAGACACCAAACTGCTTTCGTAGCATTATTTGGAACAAGAGGCCGTGGAAATTCTGGAACCGACCTAAGTTCATTTCCAGAAATCGCTGTTGACCGAATTGAAATTCTTCGGGATGGTGCTTCTGCACAATACGGATCAGATGCCATGGCAGGGGTAATCAACGTTATTTTGAAAAAGGATGTCAATCATTGGACCGTTAAAACAGGTTGGGCTGGATATTATGATAAAAAATTCAACGCACTAAATAGTTTTGACCCTAGCCAATATTATACAAGTAATCAAATTGATGGTGGCTCTTTTTCACTTGCTGCTAACAATGGATTTTCACTTGGTAAAAAAGGAGGGTTCATCAACATTTCGTTAAACTACTTAAGTCAAGCAAAGACATTCAGGCAAACACCAGACACTAACGTCAACACAAACCCCGCTGCGCTTCCACTTAATAATAGCCGTAGGGCATTTGGAGATGGTTCACTAAAATCAGTAAGCGGGATGTATAACCTTGAATTACCCATTGGAACAGGTAAATCAACTTTTTATTCATTCGGTGGAGTAAGCCATAAAGCAACAGATGCATTTGCCTTTACCCGAAATGCCAGTTGGGGTACTCAGCGTTTTCCTATTGATGCAGACGGGAATATACTTTCTGCTCCTGGCATTCTAAGAAAATCAAGCAACGGAGAAACATATTATAACCCTCATATTTTAACCAACATTTCAGACGTTTCAATCGCAGCAGGTATTAAAGGCGAAGCAGGAAATGGTTGGTCTTGGGACCTAAGCAATACATTAGGCAGAAATGATTTTCATTTTTATGGTGATAAAACATTCAATGTATCGATGCCAAATCCAACAAAGCAAACGCACTTCAATGATGGAGGATTTAACTTTACTCAAAACACATTAAACCTCGACTTTAGCAAATCATATAGTGACATTGCTGAAGGATTGATGCTCGCTCTTGGAGGAGAATTTAGGCATGAGCAATATAATATATATAGAGGTGAAGAGGCTTCTTATACTGGCTATCCAACCCCAACTGGTCAGGCTCTAGGCGCTCAAGGATTTACTGGTTTTGGTCCATCAGATGAAATAAAAAGCAATAGAAATAACAAGAGTTTGTATGGAGACCTTGAATTAAATGTAACAAAAAAATGGTTAGTTGAAGGTGCACTACGATTTGAGAACTACTCTGACTTTGGATCAATTCTAACTGGAAAATTTGCTACACGTTATAAGATTTCACCAACCTTAAACTGGCGCGGATCAATAAGTACTGGCTTTAGAGCGCCTTCACTGCAACAAATCAATTTTAGCAATACGATTTCCTCTTTCCTTGGTGGAGATTTGGTTCAGTCAAGACTAGCACGCAATGGTGACGCCATAACAAAAGCAGCCGGCATACCTGATTTGAAAGAAGAAAAATCAGTGAACATCAGTACAGGATTTTCTTGGAAAGCATCTAAAAATTTAACCTTCACAGCCGATGGCTATATGGTTAAAGTAAAAGATAGAATAGTATTATCCGGATTATTCAGAGCAGATGACGAAAGTTTAGCGAGCAGCTTTACAACGCAACTTAAAGACCTCGGTGTTGTGACCGCTCAGTTTTTTGACAATGCCGTTAGCACAACCAACTATGGACTTGATCTTGTTGTAGATTTTCATAAAAATTGGGGGAAAAAAAATCTAAAGATTTTATTGGCCGGAAATATTCAACATGTACAAGTCGATGCAATCAATGTTCCTGAAAAACTAAACGACTCATACTTACATAGAAAAACATTTTTCAGCGACAGAGAAGAAGCGTTCATAAAAGCATCAGCGCCGAAGTCTAAATTCACATTAAGCATAGATCATGCAATGAATAAATTTGGAGTTGGAGCACGATTCACTTATTTCGGGAATGTGAAAATATTAGGCTTCGGATGGACAGGATTAGCCAGTCAAGCAGGTACAGGTGGCCCTGGAGATCCTGCTATATCAGGAAGTTTTGCAGGAATAGATCCATATGTTGATATAGATGGATATTATGACCAAGTGAATGTACTACCTGAAGTATTTAACTACACTGGAAAAGTAACAAGTGACATCTATACCTCCTATAAATTTTCTAAAGTAGTTAGTCTATTTGCTGGAGTTGATAATCTATTCAATGTACATCCAGACTATGCTGCAGTTCAACAGGCTAGATACGAATCGTTTTATAACGAAAGTGGTGGACCTTGGGAAGGAGTTCAAATGGGCTATAATGGTTTACACCTTTATTCAAAACTTATATTTACTTTCTAGTCTTATAATAGTTAGTATAAAAATAACCAAACATGAATAAATATATAGTAGTGGGCTTAGTCGATATTCTCTCATGTTCTCCTTTTTGTAATCAAGCACAACCACAGTTTCTAAACAAGGCAAACCACAAGTTTACTGTTATTGCTCATCAATGATAACATATGGAAGATCGAAGAAATGGTTCTCAAAACATACACCTTTCATGGCCGTGATGTTTATACCTAAGAGCTGTGCGACTCGCATCTAGGAAAATTAGCTTTGAAGAAGTTGGGAAGCAATTACCATCAACGGTAAAATGAATTGCCTATCAAAAAGCAATAATCTAAGGAAAAATAATCAACCGAAATATTCCCATCTTAGGTATTCAATATGGAAATGAATGGAGAATAGAAATGCATAATTGATCTAAAAGATCCGTATCGTCTTTAATCAACCAAATGGTTGCTCAATAGATATACTTTGCTTTGAAAAAAAGTGTGGCCCATC
>CAMCBE010000230.1 GCA_945872805.1 Chitinophaga pinensis
TATCAACTAATCATTGATCATGGCGTCTACCGGTAAATCAACTAAAAGCATTGCAGGCACTTTTAATCCAAAAGGTGCCTGTGTTGTAATTATACGAACCGAATGGAATAAGGATATACTTGATGAACTGGAAAAAGGATGCCAGAAAATCCTCAAAAAAGCAGGGGTTAAAGATGTGGTTGTTTTAGAGGTTCCCGGTGCAGTTGAAATTCCATTTGCCATTAAAAAATACTGGGATAACACTCATAAAACTAGCCATAAACCACATGCTTTCATAGCATTGGGAACAATCATAAAAGGGGATACCCCACACTTTGCTTATGTCTGCAATATGGTTTCAAATGGTATAAGCCAATTGAACCTGCTTTTACCGGTTCCAACCATTTTTGGAGTATTAACAGTCAATACTAAAAAACAAGCCATTGAACGCATTGGAGGAAAACACGGTCACAAAGGGGAAGAAGCTGCTGATGCTGCGTTAAAAATGATCCAACTTTCTACACATATTTATAACTTGTCCATATGAATGGAAATAAAATAGATGTGCATGTTTTTATTCCCTGCTTTGTAGACCAACTCTATCCAACAGCTGGATTTAATACCATTAAAGTATTGGAAAAAGCGGGATGCAACGTTCATTATAACCCTGATCAAACATGTTGTGGACAGCCTGCTTTTAATGCAGGATACTGGGGAGAATCTAGAGAAGTATGTAATAAATTCATGAATGATTTTAAGGATGCTGAGTATGTTGTGGTACCGAGTGCCTCATGTGCTGGCTTTGTTAAAAATTATTATCCCAAAATTTTTGACAATGCATCCAATAACAAAGAAGTAAATATCATTCAAAAAAAAGTATACGAACTCAGTGATTTCCTTGTCAATATTCTGAAAGTCGATGATCTTGGAGCTAAGCTAGAGGGTAAAGCAACTTATCATGATTCTTGTGCTGCACTCAGAGAGTGTAAAATAAAAAACGAACCAAGAATTTTATTATCAAAAGTCGCAGGATTAGAATTAATCGAACTTCAAGACAATGAAACCTGCTGTGGTTTTGGCGGTACGTTTGCTGTTAAATTTGAAGATATCTCAGCTGCAATGGGCGAGCAAAAAGCACAGCATGTTCTCAATACAGCCTCAAAATTTTTAATATCTACCGACCTAAGTTGTTTGATGCATATCAATGGTATAATTAAGCGGAAAAACTATCCTGTTACTTCTCTACACTTGGCAGATGTCCTAGCCAGTGGCTATTAATACATCCTTAAAATTGAGTTTACCATGGCTTATTGGTTAATCAAATCAGAACCCTTTAAATATTCATGGGATCAATTTGTAAAAGACGGAGTTACCTTTTGGGATGGAGTAAGAAATTATTCAGCACGAAATAACCTTAGGGCAATGAAGAAAGGGGATCTTGCTTTTTTTTACCATAGCAATGAAGGAATGGAAATCGTTGGAATAGCAAAAGTGGCTAAGGAATCATACCAAGACCCGACCACAGAAGAAATTGCATGGCTCGCGGTTGACTTCAAACCACATAAAAAGCTGAAAAAACCGGTGACCCTTGCCATGGTAAAAGCAGAAAATAGCCTAACTCAAATGGCCTTAATTCGCTTAGGCAGATTGTCTGTTCAACCTGTCTTAGAATCAGAATGGAATATCATAATGAAGATGGCTGGCGAATAGGGTTCAATACCCCAGATTTCCGCGTTTTATTAGTCCCCAAAAAACACCTTTTTTTATCATAAAAGGTGGATAAACTCTAGGTTTATTTCATTGATTTACAACTCATTTTTGGTAAATTCGTGTATGCTAATTTATTGCTAACAAAAGCGATTTTTTACTACTAAAATGGACGAACAAAAATTACCTGAACAGACGAACGACAACAATAGAATAATCTCAATAAACATTGAGGAAGAAATGAAGGCGGCATACATCGATTATTCGATGAGTGTAATCGTTGGTAGAGCATTGCCTGATGCTAGAGATGGTTTAAAGCCAGTTCATAGAAGGATTCTATTTGCTATGAATGAATTGGGAATGGATTATAATAAGCCTACCAGAAAATGCGCCAGGATTGTGGGTGAGGTATTAGGTAAATATCATCCGCATGGAGATACTGCCGTTTACGATGCATTGGTGCGTATGGCTCAAGAATGGAATACACGTTATCCTACCATCGACAAACAAGGTAACTTTGGTTCTCCCGATGGTGAAGGGCCTGCTGCTATGAGGTATACCGAGGCAAGACTTCAACGACTTGCTGGTTTCATGATGGATGATATCGATAAAGATACCATCGACTTTCAATTAAACTTTGACGACTCCATTGAAGAGCCAACTGTACTTCCAACACGTATACCGCATTTGATTATAAATGGAAGTAGTGGTATAGCCGTTGGTATGGCAACCAATATGTTGCCTCATAATTTATCTGAAGTAATTGATGGATGTATAGCCTACATAGAAAATAAAGAAATTACGATAGATGAATTGATGCAATTTGTAAAAGCACCTGATTTTCCTGGTGGTGGAATTATATACGGCATGGAAGGCATTAAAGCCGCTATGCATACAGGAAGAGGTCGTGTAGTGTTGAGAGGTAATGTAACGATCGATACAAAAGCAAATGGTAAAGAACAAATTGTCATTACAGCTGTGCCATACCAAGTGAGTCGAGATGTACTGACTGCTCGTATTGGACAATTAGTAATTGATAAAACAATCGATGGTATCACCCATGTGAACAATGAATCGAATGAAAAAGAAGGTACGCGTATCGTAATTGATGTTAGAAAGGATGCTGTAGCAAATGTCATCGTAAACCAATTATACAAATTCACGGATCTACAAACCTCTTATGGTATTAATAACGTAGCTATTGTAAAAGGTAGACCACGTATACTCAATATCAAAGACCTGATTTCTATTTTCATCGACTTTAGGCATGAAATAATAATCAGAAGAGCAAAATATCAATTAAGAGAAGCAGAGAAAAAAGCTCATATTCTTCAAGGATATTTAATTGCACTAGATCATCTTGATGAAGTAATCAAATTGATTAGAAATGCTGCAAATCCGGAAGAAGCGAAAGAAGGATTGATCAGCCAATTTGAAATGAGCGAAATTCAAGCCAAAGCTGTATTAGAGTTAAGACTTCAACGTCTTACTGGTATGGAGATAAATAAGATTAAAGAAGAATATAATGAGATCATGAAACTCATTACGTCACTTCAAGAACTTCTTTCCGATGAAGGAAAACGCTTTGAATTAATTAGAACAGAATTGCTTGAGGTTAAAGAGAAGTTTGGTGATGAACGCAAAACTGAAATTACTTATTTAGACAATGAAGTTCGGATTGAAGACCTGATCAAAGAAGAAGATGTAGTGATTACGGTTTCGCATCTTGGTTATATCAAAAGAACATCAGCAGATGAATACCGTCAGCAAAAAAGAGGTGGCCGAGGTTCGATGGGTGGTAAAACACGAAATGAAGATTATATAGAACATCTATTTGTAGCCTCTACACACCATACACTCCTCTTCTTCACAGAAAAGGGAAGATGTTATTGGTTGAAGGTGTATGAAATACCTGATGGCGAAAAGCAAGGTAAGGGTAGGGCAATACAAAATTTGATGCAACTGCCGCAAGATGATAAAATACGTGCTATCATCGATGTTAAAAATTTACAAGATGAAGAATTTGTAAAGAGCCACTATATAGTACTTTGTACAAAGCAAGGTATTATCAAGAAAACGGCACTAGAAGATTTTAGCAGACCACGTGCGAATGGGGTGAATGCTATCAATATCATCGAAGGTGATCAACTGTTGAATGCAAAATTGACAGACGGAAACTCAGAAATTATGTTGGCCGTA
>CAMCBE010000231.1 GCA_945872805.1 Chitinophaga pinensis
CTATAAAAAAGAAGACATCCCATTGGTATTTGCCACTCGCTAAGCATGAAGCATTTCTTCGCGATTGGATTCTGGATCAACATAAAGAAGATTGGCGGCTATCGGTTGTAGGACAGTGTAAAAGTTGGATTGACGGAGGCTTGCAGTCAAGAGCGGTTACCCGTGATTTAAATTGGGGTATTAAAGTCCCTTTAGCAGATGCAGAAGGAAAAGTATTATATGTATGGTTTGATGCGCCAATAGGATATATTTCTGCAACCAAGCAATGGGCGATTAATAACAATAAAGATTGGAAACCGTATTGGTACGATCAGGATACACAGTTAGTTCATTTCATTGGTAAGGATAATATAGTATTTCATTGCATCATCTTCCCTGTGATGTTGAAACTGCATGGCAATATTCTCCCTACTAATGTTCCAGCCAATGAGTTCTTAAACTTAGAAGGGGATAAGATGAGCACCAGTAGGAATTGGAAATTGGAGATGCGGGATTATATAGATGATTTTGTGAATAAGGAAAACGGTGGAGATCAATGTGTCGATATGTTGCGATATTACCTTACGCAAATTGCACCTGAAAGCAAGGACAGTGAATTTATGTGGAAAGGATTTCAAGACGCGGTGAACAGTGAGTTAGTCTCTATTTTCGGAAACTATGTGAATCGAACGTTTGTCTTAATGCATAAACTTTGTCATGGTAAAGTGCCAAAGTTCGACAATAGCATTGCAGATGAAAAAGACCATCAACTGGTAAAAGACATCATTGATTCAAAGACAAAAGTTGAATCAGCTCTTGAAAATTATAAATTCAGGGAAGCGCTCTTCGATGTAATTGATTTGGCTCGAAAGGGAAATAAATACATGCAGGAAAAAGAGCCTTGGATCATCGCGAAACAAGTAGCAGATAATCCAGCTGCTCAGCAGTTGATCGATAACTGCATGTATAATTGCTTGCAACTTACGGCCAACCTGGCTGTATTGATTAGTCCTTTTCTTCCTGCTACGGCAAAGAAGATGTGCTATATAATGAAGGTGGTAGACAAAATGTTGGATTGGGAAAATGCAGGTAAGTTGAATCTACTAAGTGTTGGGTATAGCTTAAGAGAACCTCAACTCTTATTTAGAAAAATAGAAGATGAAGAAATTGCTTTTCAAATTAATAAATTAAAATCTGGTGCCATGGAAGTATCGCCCAAACCAGCTGAAACGACCTCAAATGAACCTCAGTTAAAGCCTGAGATTGTATTTGATGACTTCAGTAAAATAGATTTAAAGACAGGTGTCATTTTGAGTGCTCAAAAAGTACCTAAGGCTGATAAGCTCTTGCAGTTGGAAGTTGATCTTGGATTTGAAAAACGAACCATTCTATCTGGCATTGCTATGCATTTTGAGCCCGAAGCAATCATTGGAAAACAAGTTGTTGTGGTAGCCAATTTGGCACCAAGAAAAATGCGTGGTGTGGATAGCAATGGGATGATCCTCATGGCCGAAGATGAAAATGGAAAATTGCATTTTGTTCAACCAGAAAATGTTATTGCCGCGGGAAGTAAGGTATCTTGATAGACGTTAGATATTAGACGTGAGTAGTGAGTGAACAGATGCTAGACGTTAGTGATTAGATTTAAAATACAAACAATTTATATTAACCCATAACCCCAACTCAAAGCGTTCAGCGCTGAGCGTTAAGCGTTTAACCCCCTAACCCCTAACTCCCAACTCATTGCGTTCAGCGTTCAACCCCTAACCCAAAACCTCCAACACAAAAAAAATATATGAAACCATCCATCAAAAAAGTAGCTGTCTTAGGTAGTGGAGTTATGGGGTCTCGAATTGCCTGTCATTTCGCTGGCATTGGATTGCCAGTTATTTTATTGGATATTGCATCACCTGAAACACAAGCAGATTCACCAAAAGCAAAGCGAAATAAATTAGTGAATGATGCTCTTCAGTCTGCCATTAAATCTAATCCCTCACCAGTATATACAAAAGACGTAGTTAAAAAAATAACGACAGGAAATTTTGAAGATGATTTGCAACAGATTTCAACCTGTGATTGGATTGTTGAAGTAGTTGTTGAGCGATTGGATATTAAACAACAATTGTTTGATAAAGTTGAGCTATATAGAAAGCCCGGAACAATTATTACATCCAATACATCAGGCATTCCCATCAGCATGATGGCCGAGGGTAGGACTGACGATTTTAAAGCACATTTCTGTGGGGCGCATTTTTTTAATCCCCCTCGCTATCTACGCTTATTAGAAATTATACCCACACCACATACCCAAAAATGGGTAGTTGATTTTTTGCTACAATACGGCGATTTATATCTTGGTAAAACAACTGTGTTGTGTAAAGACACTCCTGCATTCATCGCCAATCGTATTGGTATTTATGGAATCATGTCTCTATTTAAAACAATGGACACCATGGGCATGAGTATCGATGAGATTGAGGCGCTGACCGGTCCAATAATTGGAAGACCAAAGTCGGCCACGTTTCGAACAGCAGATGTGGTAGGTATTGATACATTAGTTCGCGTTGCCAATGGCGTATATGAGAATTGTTTAAGTGATGAAGCGCGTGAGCAATTTAGTATTCCTGCTTGGTTAACTAAAGTGGTAGAAAATAAATGGCTCGGTGATAAAACTGGACAAGGATTTTTTAAGAAAATAAAAAATGATAAGGGCGAAAAAGAAATACTCTCCTTGGATTTAAAAACGATGGAATATGGCCCAAGAAAGAAAACAAAGTTTGCATCAATTGACGCAGCAAAGTCTGTTGATGATCTTGGGGAGCGAATAAAAATGCTTTGTGCATCGCCAGATAAGGTTGGTGAATTCTATCGATCATTTCATTATGGATTGTTCTCCTATATTTCAAACAGGATACCTGAAATTTCAGATTCAATCTACAGTATTGATGATGCTATGAAAGCAGGTTTTGGATGGGAGATTGGGGCATTTGAAACCTGGGATCTACTAGGCGTTGAAAAAACGATTGTTGAAATGAAGAAGGCTGGTGTTGCTGTTGCATCATGGGTTGAAGAAATGATTACGCTCGGTTTCAGTAGCTTTTTCAGCATTAAAGAAGCGAAACGATACGCCTATTCTCCTATAACAAAAGAGTTAGTCTCTGTTACTGCAGATGGACAAGAAGATGCATTTATAGTGATGAAGAATTTCAGCGGGCAAACAGTTTGGAAGAATGCAGCGTGTAGGACCTATCATCTTGGTGATGATGTATTGGGGCTCGAATGGTATACAAAAATGGGAAGCATTGGTGGGGAAGTGTTGGAAGGAATTCAACGGAGCATTTCATTGGCTGAAGAAAAATACAAGGGGCTTGTTGTGGCGAATGAAGGGAATAATTTTTCTGCCGGTGCCAATGTGGGGATGATTTTTATGCTAGCCATTGATCAGGAGTTTGATGAATTGGATATGGCCATTCGTATGTTCCAAAATACCATGATGCGGGCACGCTATTCAACTATTCCTGTTGTAGTGGCTCCACATGCATTATCTCTTGGAGGTGCTTGCGAATTAAGCTTGCATTCTGATAAAATTTGTGCTGCAGCCGAAACATACATTGGTCTAGTCGAACTAGGTGTTGGTTTGATTCCTGGAGGTGGTGGTACCAAAGAATTTGTATTAAGGGCTGCAGATGAAATGCATGAAGATGAACCAGAAAATATTACACTAAAAAATAGGTTTATTACTATTGCTACAGCAAAGGTTGCGACCTCTGCGGCTGAAGGTTTTGCTATGGGTATTTTGCGTAAAGGCCATGATGAGGTGGTGATGAATCAAAGCAGACGCATTGCGGAGGCGAAAAAGTCTGTACTGGAGTTATACAATAGTGGATATGTAATGCCCTTGCAGC
>CAMCBE010000232.1 GCA_945872805.1 Chitinophaga pinensis
TGGATACACCTGGTCACGAAGCCTTCACCGCCATGCGTGCTCGTGGTGCAAAGGTCACTGATTTAGCAATTATTGTGGTTGCTGCAGATGATGCGGTCATGCCACAAACACGAGAGGCGATAAGCCATGCACAAGCTGCGGGGGTACCAATGATTTTTGCTATCAATAAAATTGATAAAGATGGCGCCAATTCTCAGAAAATTTATGAGCAATTAGCCGGAATGAATATTCTTGTTGAAGAGTGGGGTGGTAAATTTCAAAGTCAAGAACTTTCTGCGAAGCAAGGGCTTAATGTAGATAAGCTACTTGAAAAAATATTACTTGAATCTGAAATGCTTGACTTAAAAGCTAATCCAGATAAAGAAGCTTCAGGTACAGTAATTGAAGCTACGCTTGATAAAGGAAGGGGTTATGTAGCCACCATACTTGTTCAAAATGGTACACTTCATGTCGGAGATCTAGTGGTGAGTGGGCAGCATTATGGAAGGGTAAAGGCGATGGTGAATGAGCGTAACAAAAAAGTTGATGTTGTACCTCCAGCAACACCAGTGTTAATCCTCGGATTAAATGGTGCTCCACAAGCAGGTGAAAAGTTTAAAGTATACAAGGAAGAATCTGAGGCTAAGGAAATTGCAGGAAGAAGATCACAAATTCTACGTGAGCAAGGTATTCGTACTAAGAAGCATATTACGCTTGATGAAATTGGACGTCGTCTTGCATTGGGCAACTTCAAGGAACTTAATATCATCATCAAAGGTGACGTGGATGGTTCGGTAGAAGCACTTAGTGACTCACTTCAGAAACTTTCAACGCAAGAGGTGGCCATCAAGGTTGTACATAAAGCAGTTGGACAAATCACTGAAAGTGATGTATTGCTCGCTACTGCATCCGATGCAATTATTATAGGATTCAATGTAAGGCCTTCGTTACAAGCAAATAAGCTTGCAGAGGGTGAAGGTGTTCAAATTAAGCTTTACTCAATCATCTATAATGTAATTGAAGAGATTAAGAGTGCGATGGAAGGTATGCTTGAGCCTAAGATTGAAGAAAAAATTGTTGCCAATGTTGAAATCCGTGAGGTGTATAAATTTGATAAGGCTACCGTGGCAGGATGTCAAGTGCTTGATGGCAAATTAATGCGCAACAATAAAATCAGAATCATTAGAGATGGTATTGTGGAGTATCCAAAAGGAGAGGGCCAGAGTGCAGAACTAGGTAGCTTGAAACGGTATAAGGATGATGCCAAAGAAGTAACTGCAGGTATGGAATGTGGCTTGACCATCAAAAATTATAATGATATTAGGGTAGGTGACGTTATCGAAGCATTTGAAGAAACAGAAGTTAAAAGGACCCTCTAAGTTTAAATTAAGAAAACTTTAAGGTTGTTTTTATACATAACACACCGATTTCAGTCAAATTTGAACATGGATGCACGTGCATCGTTAAAAGTGATAATAAGCATGAGACAATTTTTTGCCATTCTCTTTTTTTTAGCCTTTTCTGTTGTGGGAAGGTCACAGTCAGCAAGGGTTTTGGCCGATAAAATTGTTGCAATCGTAGGTGATAAAATCGTGTTGCGCAGTGATCTTTCTAATTATATAGATGATATGAAACGTCAAGGTAATGAAGTACCTGTGAACGTAGAGTGTGTATTGTTAGATAAAATGATGCAAGACAAAGCGTTGGTGCTCCAAGCTGAAAAGGATTCATTGCCCGTGGGTGAAGAAGAAGTTGAAGCTGAACTTGATCAGCGTGTGCGTTATTTCGTTATGCAGTATGGTGGTAAAGAAGCCTTTGAACAAATTGCAGGAAGAACAGTTTATCAGGTCAAAGAAGACTTTCGTAAGTCGATCAAAGAAGGTAGACTAGCAAAGTCTATGCGCGATAAAATTGTTGAATTCATCAAGATTACACCGAATGAAGTAAAAGACTATTTCGATAAAATACCCAAAGACTCTTTGCCCTTCTATGAAACAGAATTAGTAATCGGTCAGATTGTAATTCATCCTAAAGCGGGCAGGGAATTGGAGAAGTTTGTTCAAGATGAACTAGCGGATTACAAAAAACAAGTTGAATCGGGGAATAAAACCTTTGAAACTATGGCTAGGCTGTATTCTGAAGATCCAGGAAGTAAGCAGCTTGGCGGACGATTTGAATTAAGCAAAACAGATAAGCAAACTGATCCTGATTTTAAAAATGCGGCATTCAGGTTGAAAGAGGGACAAATTTCTTCTGTTATTAAATCCAAATTTGGATATCATATCATCCAAATGGTAAGCCGTAATGGAGATGATGCTGTTGTGAGGCATATTCTAAGAATACCACAGGTATTGGATGAAGATATACAGGAGACCAAACAAAAATTGGATTCAGTTCGTTCAAAATTGATTGCTTCAACAATTACTTTCGGAGAAGCGGTAGATAAATACAGTGATGATCAGAATAGTAAGTTTACTGGGGGCATTCTTAATGGACAAGGTGGCAACTTTGTTACCATTGATGAGCTGGATAAGAGTCTTGTAGCAGATCTTTCGAAACTTAAAGTAGGGGAGTATTCTCAACCATTGGGGTATAAAGATGAACAGGAAAAACAATCAGTAAGAGTTGTGTACCTCCAAAATAAAACGGCCCCCCATCGGGAAAATTTACGGGATGATTACGATCGAGTTTCTCAACGAGCCATAGCAGAGAAAAAAGATAGGGCTATTGAAAAATGGTTTTTGTCGAAATTGCCTACTTATTACATCATGGTAGACACAGAATTTCAGGAATGTGAAGAAGTCAAGAAGCAATTCCCGAATTTCATTACTAAATAAATACTTCTTCAGTATTATTTTTCCCTTTATTGTAAAATCGGTGTAATTTAGCATCTCTCACAGCCCTTTATGAGTGATGCTATAAAACACGAGTGCGGACTCGCATATATCCGGCTTCTAAAGCCATTTTCCTATTATCAACAGAAAAAAGGAACAGCCTTGTATGGCCTGAACAAGTTGTATCTGCTCATGGAGAAGCAGCACAATCGTGGACAGGATGGCGCAGGAATTGCTGCAGTAAAGCTAAATGCTGAGCCAGGATATCCGTTTATGCATCGGTTAAGAAGTATTGCTACACAGGCTATTGCTGATGTGTTTGCTCAAGTGGGTAAGGAAATCAATGAACTTGAAAAAAATCAGCCTGAAATCAGAAAGCATCCAGGTTTGATGAAAGGCCATCTGAATTTTATGGGTGAGATTTTGCTTGGGCATCTTCGCTATGGGACACAGGGTAAAAATAATGTGGAGTTCTGTCATCCTTTTATAAAGCGGGATATCCTCCCGGTTAGAAATCTTGCATTGGCGGGTAATTTCAATCTAGTTAATACCGACGAATTATTCTCAATCGTAAATATAGAACCTGGTGCATTCGAAAAGCAAAGTGATCTTGCTGCCATGATGGAAGTAGTGCATCACTTCATCGTAAAGGAAGATGAAGCCAATCCGGGTAGTATGTCACTCGCCTCTGTTCTCAAAAAATCATTTAAGCATTTTGATGGGGGCTATCATGTATCTGGATTACTAGGAAACGGAGATTCCTTTATTATTCGTGACCCACATGGTATACGACCTTCTTATTATTATATAAGCGATGAAGTCATTGTCGCTGCATCAGAACGTTCTGCTATCCGCACTACATTTAATGTAGGTGAAAATGAAGTAAAAGAGTTGATGCCTGGCAATGCGATTATTGTAAAAAATGACGGAACATATTCGATTGAGCAAATATTAGAACCTAAGGAGAGAAAAGCGTGTAGTTTCGAGCGGATTTATTTTTCTAGAGGCAGTGATGAAAAGATATACCGTGAGCGTATTTTGTTAGGATATAAACTA
>CAMCBE010000233.1 GCA_945872805.1 Chitinophaga pinensis
CCTCAACATCAAGATCTGCTATCTTAGGCAATAGCCAAAATTCATCAACAAAATACCTTCCAACACATTCGGGATTAATATCTGCACCTATGACTTTTATTTCTTTACTGACTCTTTTCACGGCCTCTTTAACTGCATCGATAAGAGGCACTTTTGCAGAAATACTTGATATTAACACATGGCCATAGTACTGAAATCCAACCTCAGATGCCAAGGCATTATTCCTATTCAATTCAATCATTATATTTTACTCTTCATTAAATGAGAACTTGTGTTTTTCACTCCACCAACAATTTAGGATATAAAATAATTAAACATGTTACAAATAAACATAAAAACTAATTGCAGATCTTATAATATATCACTACATCCCTAAATTCATTTTCAATAAAACAATGATCTTTAAGTCTTGCGTCTTCAATAAATCCACTTTCAATTAACGATTCATAAAGCTTCGGCCTCAAATCATAAGCATAGGTGAAAATCTTATGTAGCTTTATGTCCAAAAATGCAACCTTTTGAATCAAGGATAAAAACATACTCCAATGTGTACAGAAATTTTCTTTTTCTAAGCTCGTATCCATAAGAAATGAAATCTCTGCATTTTTATCTTGCCAATTAATATGCACCAATCCTCCATAACCAATACATACACCATTTTCTAGATAAGAAAATAATAGTTGTGGTGGAGTCTGTTCATCAAATTGAGGCAGAACAATTTGCTTAAAATAGTCATCTTGTTGCGCTGCCGTTAACGGATTATTTTGCCTCAAATGATAAAGCTGTTCATTACGCCACTTCATAATCTGCATCCTATCCATCATCCGAATAGGAACAATAGAATAATCGCCATGGGTAAACATCTGTTTGCTTAATGCCTTATACTGCAGATTGGTGGGAAATGAAAAATCAGTCATTAGGCGTTATTCAATAATTTGTACTTCATCTCTGCCAACGTCCAATCAGATAGGTTGTCGATGTCTTGGCATTCCATTTCTGATAATTTTACAACCCCCGCATTCTCTAATGACAATACACAACCATGCCTAACATTAATCCAGTACCACTGCCCAGCATCATGGTAAATCGGTTGAAGGTCTTGCGACCTAGCATTTTTATATTCTGGCCATGCAAAATTTGAGACTCCCTCTTCATTCAATGTAAGTCCACGCCAAACTGGGTAACTGAATTCAATTGCTGGAAAAACGGTTGGATAATGATGCTGAACGATGAGGTCATATCCTTCTTTCAGATGGGTTATGTTAATTAATGGTGCCGTTGGATAGATGCAGCATACATAATCAAATTTCTTTTGTTGAAATTGTTGATATTGCTCTAGCACTTCATCGATCACATCAGCTGTTGTTGCAAAATCATCTGAGTTTTTTGCACTTCGCAAAAAAGGAACTGATGCTCCACATGAAATAGCTATTGACGCAATTTCATCATCATCAGTGGATACCATAACCTCATCGAATAATCCGGATGTAATCGCTGCCGAAATCGAATAACTAATGATGGGCTGTCCAAAAAAATCTTTTATGTTTTTCCGCTCAATACGCTTGCTGCCCCCTCGTGCTGGAATGATGCAAATATTAGGCATTGAAGAAATTATTTATCGCTTCAATAACATACTGCTGTTCAGCATCCGTTAGCGTTGGATATATAGGCAGACTTAAGCATTGTTTGTAATAATTTTCTGCAATGGGCAATGCCCCTTCGTTCCAACCCAACAGACGATAATAAGGCATTAAATGACATGGAATATAATGTACCTGTGTGAAAATCTGTTTGGTTTTTAAAAATTCATATAACTCCAAACGCCTATCTGTTTCGATTACATATAGATGATAAGCATGGCCTTCAATAACCCCTGACTGGCCAGCTATAAATGTAGCATTCGCAAAGGCATCTGCATAGGTTTTAGCGATTTTCCTGCGTTTCTCTAAACTATCATTTGCTCGTTTAAGTTGACTTATTCCAAGGGCAGACTGGAAATCGGTAAAACGATAATTATAGCCTAGCGTTTGCATTTCCATATACCAACCAGGATACCCATCAGAAGATGAGCCTGCAGCAAATTCTGCACTATTGGTGAACTGTGTTGAATCACGGCTAATCCCATGTGAACGAAGCAATAACAGTTTTTTATATACCTCTGGATTGTTCGTTGTAATCATTCCACCTTCTCCTGTTGCAATATGCTTAACAGGATGAAATGAAAAAATAGCTAAGTCGGCAAATGAACCATTTCCACAATGCTGAACGTTACGTGCTGAATCGGTAAAAAATCCACCTGGAGCATGACAAGAATCCTCAATAAGCCATAAACCATGTTTATCAGCTAATCGTCTAAAGGCTTCTAAGTCTACTGGATACCCTGCAAAGTCAACGGGAATAATCCCATTAAAAAAATGAGGAGGCTTTGATAAAATAAGCTCCTCTGTCTTCTTTAGATCAAGTGTATAGTTAATGGGGTCGATGTCTGCAAACCAAACGTTTCCACCACAGTATCGAATACAATTTGCAGAGGCTGCAAATGTAATAGGTGTAGTAATAACATTGCATTGATTATCTACACCTAATGCCATAGCAGATAAATGCAAAGCGGCAGTACCATTGGAAACAGCTACTGCATATTTCGCGCCAACATACGAAGCGAAGGCGTCTTCAAAAAGTTTAATTGTAGGGCCTTGGGTCAAATAGTCAGACTGCAATGCTTTTGCTACTGCAGCCAGATCATCTTCCGTTATATTCTGCTTACCGTAAGGAATTGAAGTCATAGTACAAATGTTGGATCAACGTGTTTTTGAATAAGCAATCGAATATCTGGCACAGATAGCCACTCTTTATTCTCAGCAGAATTGTATGTGAATCCTACGGGAACTTTTACAGCATTGAAACGAGTAATGAAATCGTTTAGTGGCCATCTTGGTACTTGAGGCAAAATCGCATAATATTTTCCTAAATCATAGGTTGAATATGAATCTGAAGATGTGATCATTTCTTCATGAATTTTTTCTCCAGGTCGAATTCCAACAATTTTTTGTTCCACTCCCGGTGCGATAGCTTCAGCAACATCGGTAATTCGATATGAGGGGATTTTTGGAACGAATAATTCTCCACCCCAAGCAGAAGACAATGCACTCAACACCATTTCCACCCCTTCAGTTAATGAAATATTAAACCGCGTCATAGAAGAATCTGTAATCGGAATGAATGCATCTTTCCTCTTCCTCAAAAAGAAGGGCATTACAGATCCGTTTGAACCCATTACATTTCCGTAACGCACTACAGAGAATATAATATCTTTTTTACCACGTATGTTATTTGCTGCGATGAACAATTTATCCGAAGTGAGTTTTGTTGCCCCATATAAATTAATCGGGGCACAGGCTTTATCAGTAGATAGTGCTACAACCTTGCTAACAGTAGTTTCAAGGGCAGCGCGAATAACATTTTGGGCTCCACCGATATTTGTTTTTACGCATTCATCAGGATTGTATTCCGCAATAGGAACATGCTTCATAGCAGCAGCATGGATCACATAATCAATTCCTTGAAAGGCCCTTTTCAATCTTTCGTAGTCCCGTACATCCCCAATAAAAAATCGAATTTTAGGAAATTGATAATCAGGAAAATCTTGAGCCATGGTAAACTGTTTCTGTTCATCTCTTGAGAAGATTACTAAGCGCTCTATTCTTGGAAACTTTTCCAGTATATACGATGTAAAGGCTTTCCCAAATGAGCCTGTTCCTCCAGTAATTAAAACCGACTTACCATTTAAATCAAGCTGTTCTAGCATTTAAATATATTTTTATTTAGCATGTAAAAAAATAACTGAAAA
>CAMCBE010000234.1 GCA_945872805.1 Chitinophaga pinensis
TTTGTTTTTAGAGTGCCAAAGGTATGAAATGAACCTTTGGTAACGTTTGTAATAAGTATAGTTAATTGTTAATTCAGAATCCTTGTATTATAGATTAAATATTAATCAATGTTGCTGCGAAATTTCTAGCCGCTTCATCCGTATCAAAATAATCTTGCAGTGTAGGATTTTCGATGAATGGTATTTCAGCGATCGTTCTTTCAATAATCTCTGTCATATCAAGGAACCCAATCCTATTTTTCAAAAATCCAAATACAGCAAGTTCATTTGCTGCATTTAATATGCAAGGCATATTTCCTCCTTTGTACATGGCTGAAATAGCAAGTCCAAGATTTCTGAATGTCTTGATATCAGGTGGTTCAAAACTCATGGGAGAAGATTTCGCAAAGTTGAATCGCGGAAAATTATTTTGTATACGCTGGGGATAGGCCATCGCATATTGAATAGGCAATTTCATGTCTGGCAATCCCATTTGCCCTTTGATGCTTCCATCGTTAAACTGAACCATACTATGAATAAAACTTTGTGGATGGATTACTACTTCAATTTGGGAGGGTTGAAGTCCAAAAAGCCACTTGGCTTCAATCATCTCTAATCCTTTATTCATTAGAGTAGCGGAGTCAACCGAAATTTTAGCGCCCATACTCCAATTGGGATGTGCTATGGCATGTTCACGTTTTACGTTCACCAAATAATTTGGTTTTTTACCAAAAAAGGGACCGCCTGATGCCGTTAAAATTATTTTTTCAATTGGATTAAATTCTTCACCAACAAGGCATTGAAAAATCGCAGAGTGTTCAGAATCAACGGGGATAATAGAAACCTTTTTTTCATGAGCCAACTTCATCACTACATCACCTGCAACAACCAGGGTTTCTTTGTTGGCTAATGCAATTGATTTACCCGTTTGAATGGCCATTAATGTTGGCTTTAATCCTGCAAATCCAACAATACCTGCCATCATTAGCTCAAAACATGCCAGTGCCGCTACTTCTTCAAGAGCTTCCTCTCCTGCAAATACTTGAATCTCTGTTCCGGCAAGTCCTTCTTTAAGTTTAGGGTATAGTGACTTATCGGTAATAACAACTGCCAATGGGTTGAACTCAAGTGCTTGTTCAATTAACAGTTTAACATTAGAATATGCTGTTAGGACGGTTGCTTTAAAAAGTGATGGGTGAGATCTGATTACATCTAAGGTTTGAGTACCAATTGAACCGGTAGAGCCGAAGACTCCAATGTTCTTTTGTCGTACCGCGATACTATTAACCAAATCCACCTCTTGAGAAAAATCAAATTTCATTCTATAAAATTAGCATTTATTTGATGACAAATTTAGCTAACTGATCTGCGATGTTTCTGTCATTGCTTAACCGAGGCACTTTGTTTTGTCCACCTAATTTTCCGATGGACCTCATATAATCGATAAATGCATTTTTTGCAAGTGGACGGATAACTAGGGGCTTGAGGATATTTCCTTTAATCAAATCATCATAATAGATATTTTTCGTCATCATGTGTTGATCTACCTTTTCTGCAAACAACTCAAGGTTTGACGGCACTTCTTCGAATTCAACAAACCACTCATGATAGGATTGCCCCTTACCTTGTTCTACCATTGGGGCTACGGTAAATTCAACGATTCGAGCACCAAAACTTTTTGAAGCTTCCAACATGCTGTATTCTACCTCTTCGCCAATAACGTGTTCTCCGAAAGCAGAGATAAAGTGCTTAATACGGCCGCTCACTATAATTCTATAGGGATCTAGGGAAACAAATTTGACCGTATCCCCTATATTATATCCAAAGAGGCCGGCGTTGTTGTTAACGATTAGGGCATAGTTTACACCTAGCTTTACATCGCTGAGGGAAATTCGTGTTGGATTTTCTGTAAAAATCTCCTCTGCTGGAATGAATTCAAAGAAAATACCTGAATTCGTATTAAGCAGTAATCCTTCATGTTCTAGGGAATCTTGAAAAGCAAAAAAACCTTCTGAGGCAGGAAAAGTTTCAACCGTATCTACTTTTCGGCCAATGCTATCCATTAATTTAGACTTATAGGGGCTGAAATTGACCCCCCCATGAACGAGAAGAGAAAAATTAGGGAAAAGGTCGCCTATTTTCTTTCCGGTTTTCTCCATTAATCGGTCAAAATACATCTGCATCCACGGTGGTATGCCACTGATCAGGGTCATATCTTGCTGAATGGTTTCGCGAACGATGCCATCAAGCTTTGTTTCCCAATCATCAATGCAATTGGTTTCGTAAGATGGCAATTGATTCTTTCTCAGGTAGCCGGGGATGTGGTGGTTTACGATGCCGCTCAACCTGCCTGTTGGGATGCCCCCTATCCGGTCGAGCACAGGTGATCCGGATAAAAAGATCATTCTCCCATCAGCAAACCCAGCATTTCCAGATTCAGCTATATATAAAAGGAGGGCATTTCGTGCGGTAGTAAGATGATTAGGGATTGAGTCCTTTGTTATCGGGATGTACTTAGCCCCAGAAGTGGTACCAGAGGTTTTTGCGAGGTAAATAGGCTTGCCAGGCCATAAAATATCATGCTTACCCTCCTTGATTTTCCCAATATAAGGAGCGTATTTTTCATAATCTCGGATAGGAACAGCCTGTTTATAGCCTGAATAATCAGCAAGTTGACCGAAATGGTGATCTTTCCCAAATTCTGCTTTAGCCCCTTGAGCGAGAAGGGTTTTTAATATAATTTGCTGATCTTCTAGGGCTGTTTGAGAAGATTTCTGAAGTTTTCGTTGAATTACGCTGGCAAAAGGTTTGGCGAAATATGATTTTAACTTCATAGTTTAAGCGCTGGTAGGAAACAAAGATAATCTCCTCTAGGCAAACCAAGCAAAACAAAGAAAGAAGATTTTTGTGCCTAAACTTTGGGAGAAGGGAAAATCTTCTTACCTTCGCACTCCTAAATTTTGGAATAATATGTTCGCAATTATTAAGATAGCTGGTCACCAATTTAAAGTTCAAGCAGGACAACATTTGTATGTACCTCATATTGAAGGAAGTGTTGGAGACAAAATCAATATCCCTGAGGTATTGTTAATAGACAATGACGGAAAACTTACCGTTGGAAAAGACGTAAAAGAAAAAGTAAGCGCAGAAATCATCAGCGAAGTGCAAGGTGATAAAGTGATTGCTTTTAAAATGAAAAGAAGGAAAGGTTTCCGTAAAAAAATTGGGCACCGTAAACTTTATACAAAGATCATGATCGACAGCATAGCCTGATCGGTATAATAGATTCAATCCATTAAAAATTTAAGTTATGGCACACAAGAAAGGCGAAGGAAGTGTTAAGAACGGCAGAGACTCTCACAGCAAAAGACTTGGTATAAAAATTTATGGCGGTCAAGCTGCGATATCTGGTAACATCATCTTGAGGCAACGTGGCACTCAATATCATCCTGGAAAAAATGTTGGTCTTGGAAAAGACTTTACCATTTTTGCAGTAACTGATGGTGTAGTAGAATTCAGAAAAACAAAGAATAATAAAACATTCGTTTCGGTAACTCCGGCAGTTGTTGCAGGATAACATCCAATGTGTATAAAAAATATTTTTGTAAATAACAAAAAGTGTTTATACTTTTACGCTGTTATTCATTTTTCTAACCATTAAATTCTAAACAAAATGGCAACTGCAAAAAAAGCTGCTCCTAAGAAGGCCGCAAAGAAAGCTGCTCCTAAGAAAGCTGCAAAGAAAGCTGCTCCTAAAAAAGCTGCAAAGAAAGCTGCTCCTAAGAAAGCTGCAAAAAAGGCTGCTCCTAAGAAAGCTGCAAAAAAAGCTGCTCCTAA
>CAMCBE010000235.1 GCA_945872805.1 Chitinophaga pinensis
TCAGAGCCAAATCAGATTCACTTTGTTCCCATGAAAGCTGCAGCAGGCTATTTAGCGGGTTATGCAGACGAGGAATTCATCGATGAATTGAACACCTTTACCTTACCTATGCTTGGAAGTGGCCAGTATAGGGCGTTTGAAATTATAGGTGAAAGTATGTTGCCTACTCCAACTGGGTCTATTATAGTTGGACAAAAAATTGATGGACTCGAGGATGTAAAACAGCACAGTACATACATTGTAGTGAGTCGAAGTGAAGGAATTGTCTACAAGCGATTATCTAAAAATCCTAAGACAAAGAACAAAATAACACTTACCAGCGATAACCAAGCCTATCAACCATACGACGTCAATGCGGAAGATATTCTAGAATTATGGCAGGCTCATATGGTCATAACCAAGGTGGCTCAGCAGCAACGTTGGGATGTTGGACAATTAGCTAGCCTGGTGTCAAACCTACAAGATCAGGTCAGTTCCATGAAGAAAAGGATGAACTGACAGGGAATTTACCGCTCTAATTAATTTTATGCACACTCCGTTGATAACCTCATTTCCAAAGGGGAGGTGCATTATTTTATCTTTGACCGGCTCAGCGTTCATTTATGGATGCTGGCTGGATTTTTATATTAAACGAAGAAAAGCACATGTCGAAGCAAACCGGAGGTGAGATTTTTGAATATAACGAAGATTCGATCAAGAGCCTGGATTGGAAGGAGCATATCCGACTTAGGCCGGGAATGTACATCGGAAAACTGGGCGATGGAAGTAGTCAAGATGATGGCATATATGTTCTGTTGAAGGAAGTCATGGATAACTGTATCGACGAACACATGATGGGGCATGGTAAACAAATAGACCTCGCGTTGAATGGTCGGGAAGTAACCATACGGGATTTTGGTAGAGGGATCCCACTTGGCAAATTGGTTGATGTAGTAAGTAAAATTAATACTGGCGCAAAATACGATAGTAAAGTTTTTCAAAAGAGTGTAGGACTTAATGGGGTGGGTACAAAAGCAGTTAATGCACTCAGTGAATATTTTAAAGTGACTGCTTATCGTGAAGGTAAAGAGCGTTCTGCGGAATTTAAGCGGGGTGAACTAATCAAAGACCACAAGGAAGTATCTTCCAAAGAATCAAATGGAACGTTAGTAGAGTTTATTCCTGATGAAAATATTTTTAGAAATTTTCATTACATATCTGATTATATAGACAAGCAACTTTGGAACTATTGTTTTCTCAATGCAGGACTTATCATTAATTATAATGGAAGAAAATTTATAAGTAAAAATGGATTGCTCGATTTGTTACACCGCTATGCAAATCAAGATGAACTCAGGTATCCTGTTATTCACCTCAAAGGAGAAGATATTGAAGTGGCTCTCTCGCATAACAATGAATATGGGGAGGATATTTATAGCTTCGTAAATGGACAATATACCACCCAGGGTGGAACACATGTCATTGCATTCAGAGAAGCCATTGTGAAAACAGTGCGGGATTTTTTTAAAAAAGATTATGATACCTCTGATATTCGACAAAGTATTGTAGCCGCCATTGCAGTAAGGGTTCAGGAGCCTGTATTTGAGTCTCAAACAAAAACAAAGCTAGGCTCTCAATGTATATCTGAGGGTGGGTCATCAATGAAGAACTTCATGCTCGATTTCTTTAGCAAAGAACTCGATAACTATCTTCATAAAAATCCTTCTGTTGCTGAAGCAATGAAGAAGCGAATTGAGCAAAGTGAACGGGAGCGAAAGGAATTGGCCGGCATTAAAAAATTAGCTAATGAACGTGCTAAGAAAGCCAACTTGCACAATAAAAAATTACGTGATTGCCGTATACACTTAAACGATGAACCTTCTGCAAAAGCTAAGCAAGAGTATATCGCTAAACAACTTCAAAGCACCATTTTTATCACAGAAGGTGACTCTGCAAGTGGGTCCATTACCAAGTCAAGAGAAGTTGAAACTCAAGCCGTATTTAGTTTGCGTGGTAAACCACTCAATTCCTACGGACTAACCAAAAAAGTGGTATACGAAAATGAAGAATTCAACTTATTGCAGCATGCATTGAATATCGAAGAAGGGAATGATGAATTGAGGTATAACAATATTATTATAGCCACGGATGCAGATGTAGATGGGCTGCATATTAGACTTCTGTTGATGACGTTCTTCCTTCAATTCTTTCCTGACTTAGTTAGAGATGGTCATATTTACATTCTCGAAACGCCGTTGTTTCGCGTACGAAGTAAGCAAGAAACAATCTACTGTTATAGTGAACAGGAGAAACAAGCCGCAGTTAAAAAGATCGGCGCTAAAGCTGAGATTACCCGATTTAAAGGCCTTGGTGAAATCTCTCCTGATGAATTTAAAAATTTCATTGGTGTGGATATGCGTAAAACTCCGGTGATCTTAGAGAGCCAAATTCATATCCAACAATTGTTGGAATATTTTATGGGAAAAAATACCCAAGAAAGACAAGATTTTATTGTTTCAAATCTACGGGTGGAAGTCGATTCCGTAGACGAATTAAATTAAACCAGTGAACATGATACATGTTGTTTTTAATGAACCCGATGTTGACGTAATTTCCAAAGCGATTGAATTAGACGAATCCCTGACTGGCCAGATTTTACTTATTCGAGATGACTATGCAGTAGGCCCTCTAGAAAATATATATACAGCAGAAGGCATTGAAAAACGAAAAGTATGGTGGCAGAATGTTCTCACAGGCACTGAAAACGAAAACCTTATTCAGGAAGGCAAAGTAAATGATGAAGCCGTAGTCCTCGAAATCAAAAATGCGTTAGATCATAACGAAGATGAGGTGATCTGGATTTGGGCAGCTCAGAATAAACATGATGTTGCTGGCTATTATTGGTTGATGAGTCAATTAGCAACATACCAATCAAAAATCTTTATCTTATACTTGAATAACCTCCCTTTCATCAACGAGAAAGGAAATATCTTTTATCCTGATTGGCTTAGTCAAATTCCTGCACGTGAATTCATTAAAGCTAAAAAATTAGCTCGTACGATTACGCCAAGTGAATTCGAAGTGGATGCTGACGAGTGGAATAAAACATGCTTGGAGGCCGGTTTTGTTCGATTATTAGAAGGGGGTAAAAAACTAATTTCTAAAGAAGCTAATTATTATGATGCGGATTTAAGTCGATTCATCTCTCACGATAACCAGAAAGCATCAAAAATCATACATCAGTTTCTTTCAAAAAATAAAGAAACTACAGGGGATGCTTTCCTATTGTGGAGGCTTAAAAAAATGATTGAAATAGATGAGCTTGAAACTCAAGGCCCACTAAAAGGAACGAAAGATTTTGAAGTTAAAAAAAGATCGGTAGCACAAGCTTCCGAATAAATTATAGGATACATGTCTAAGTCAAAATTCAATGTAGAAAGTGATAGTGACTCCGGGGTCTCCGGTCAGTATAAAAGTTGGTTTCTAGATTATGCATCATATGTTATTTTAGAAAGAGCTGTCCCAGCAATTGAAGACGGCGTAAAGCCAGTGAATCGTCGTATTCTTCATGCTATGAAGGAAATGGATGACGGGAGATTAAACAAAGCAGCTAACATCATCGGACAAACGATGCAATACCATCCACATGGTGATGCAAGTATACAAGATGCACTAGTTAATCTAGGACAAAAAGACTTATTAGTTGAAACTCAAGGAAACTGGGGTGATGTGCGCACTGGTGATGATGCTGCTGCTCCACGATATATTGAAGCGCGATTAAGCAAGTTCGCCCTCGAGGTTGCGTTCAATGCTAAAACTACGCAATGGCAGC
>CAMCBE010000236.1 GCA_945872805.1 Chitinophaga pinensis
AGATGGTAATAATCTCTATTCCATTGCACAGTGGTATCCACGTTTAGCCGTATATAGTGATTTTCAAGGCTGGCAAAACATGCAGTTTGCCGGTGGGTCAGAGTTCGCTGTTACCTTTGGAAACTTCAAGGTAAATATTAATGTGCCAGAAGATCATATAGTCGCTTCTACAGGCGAATGCAGAAATATTAGCGAAGTATTAAGTGCTGCACAATTAGTGCGTTGGCAGCAGGCGCAAACGGCAACAGAGCCGATTGAGGTGGTTACCTTGGATGAGGCCTTGGAGAATGCTAAGGATAAATCAACAAAAAGAAAGTCTTGGATATTTGAGGCAACTAATGTGAGGGATTTTGCCTTCAATTCATCAAGGAGATTGGTATGGGATGCTATGCCTATTATGGTGAATGGGAAAAAAATAATGTGCATGAGTTTTTATGGGAAAGAAGCTTATCCTATTTATAAAAAATATTCAACCAAAGCGGTTGCTCATACCATCAAGACATATTCAAAATACACCATTCCGTATCCATATCCTGTTGCACAATCAGTTGAAGCCGCCATTGGTATGGAGTATCCGATGCTTGCCATGAATTATGGAAGAGCTGAAAAAGATGGTACATATAGTGAGTCTACTAAATATGGTGCTATAGGTGTTATTATTCATGAAGTTGGTCATAACTTTTTTCCGATGATTGTTAACTCTGACGAGAGACAATATTGGTGGATGGACGAAGGATTGAATACATTTTGTCAATTTCTAACCGAGCAAGAGTTTGATAATAATTATCCTTCTAGAAGAGGTCCGGCACATTTGATTACTGATTATATGAAAATGCCAAAAGATGAATTGGAGCCGATTATGACAAAAGGAGATAACGTGGCTGACGTAGGAGCTAATGCTTATGCAAAGGCCGCAACCGGATTGAATATCCTTCGCGAAACCATCATGGGAAGAGAGTTGTTTGATTTTGCATTTGCGGAATATGCGAAACGTTGGGCATTTAAACACCCTACACCTGCAGATCTTTTCAGGACACTAGAAGATGCTAGTGCTGTTGATTTAGATTGGTTTTGGAGAGGGTGGTATTTCGGTGTAGATCCTGTTGACATTTCATTAGACGAAGTGAAGTGGTTCAAGTTGGGTGCAGATAAAAATATTTCTGCCATGAAATCTCCTGCATTTGAGTCAATCAGTAAACAGCGCAATAGATCAGAGAACAAGATTGAGTTCTACACTGATGCAGATACAACACTCCGTGATTTCTATTATTACAATAGAGGTGCTGACGCAAAAATGAAAGAGGAAAATATTCAGAAACAACTAGATGGGCAATTGGATAAGGCCAACTATGCCGCATGGGAGGATAAAAACATTTATCAGCTGAAATTTAAGAATGAAGGTGGGTTAGTGATGCCAATTATAATTGAGTGGACATTTAAAGACGGTAGCAAAGAGGTTGACCGCATCCCCGTTACCATTTGGAGATTGAATGAAAAAGAAGTCACTAAGCTGTTCTTGAAAAACAAAGAAGTTGCATCTATAAAACTTGATCCAATGAGGGAAACAGCTGATATTAATGAAGCAAATGGTACGTGGCCTATAAAAGAAATGCCAAGCCGCTTTCAATTATTTAAGAAAGAAGGCCTTGGCTTTTCTGGTCCTGGAGCAGCACGCTCAACGGGAGGTGCTGCCAATGCGATGCAGAAAGCAAAGCAATAGGATTATTTAATCCAAGCGTTAAATTCTTCTTTTGATACGAGGCCCTGTTTTCTTTTAACTTCTTTGCCATGAACATAGAGGATAAACGTTGGCAGGGCTTCTACATTAAGACTCTTCATCAATTCTGTTTCTATTCCCCCATCCATTTTCAGCAACATTAATTTGTCGTCGTTCTCTGCCATAAATTCTTGTAAAACAGGTTCCATTTTTTTACATGGGGGGCACCATACCGCTCCAAAATCCACCAGTACCATTTCTTTACTCATGATTTGACCTTCAAAGGCTTTTATGCTTGTTTGTGGACTATTGGGGTCAACTCCTTCTAGTGGCATGTTTTCTCGTTTCCATGCATTGATTCCCCCCTCTAGATTTGTCACCGTGTATCCTTGTGCAGTCAATGCCTGAGCTGCTGCACCACTTCTACCACCACTAAGGCAATAGATAAAAATTGGTTTTTGTTTGTCTAGATGAGATGTTCTGTCATCAAACTCTGCTTTATTTAGCCAATTTGCTTGAAGGGCATTTTTTATATGACCACTTTTGTATTCCTCTGCGGTTCTGACATCAAGGAGCTGTATGTTTTCAGTTTGTATAGCCGTTGAAAATTTTTCTGGCGTTGCGGCCAAATTTTTCTGGCCATTAGACGTGCATGCTAGAAAAAGCAATAGGCAGCCGAGTGAAAAGTATTTCATAGAATATATTTGTTTGAAATTACTAAGATTCTATGATACGAAATGCTATTTACCAATTCATAGGTAATTCCATAATGAGCATTTTTGTATCCTCTTCTGCAGTGAAAGTGAATTCCTCAATGTCGTTAAACCCTATAGCATCTCTTCTATTCAATACTTCACCCTCAATAGAAAGTTGACCCTCCATTACAAAAACGTATAGTCCATGCAGTTTATCCTGCAGTTCATAGTGTTGTGTTATGCCCTTTTCTGGATTAGATAACCAGAACCATGCATCTTGCATAATCTGAACTTCCTTTCCTTTTTTTTCAGGAGCAACAATCAATTGAAGTTTATTTTTTCTTTCCTCACCGTCAAAGTATTGTTGATCATATCGAGGTTCACAATTTTTTTGTTTCGGGAAAATCCAAATTTGAAGGAATGTTACAGCTTCAGAAGATGATGCATTTATTTCTGAATGGGTTACTCCTGTTCCAGCACTCATAATCTGAACATCACCTTCTTTTATAATGGAATTGAATCCCATTGAATCACGGTGTTGTAATGCCCCAGAAAGTGGAATGGTAATGATTTCCATATTGTCGTGTGGGTGCATGCCAAATCCCATTCCTCCATCCACTCTATCGTCGTTCAATACCCTGAGTGCGCCAAAGTGTACTCTAGCAGGATCATGGTATCCTGCGAAACTGAATGAATGGTAACTTTCAAGCCAACCATGATTAGCGTAACCCCTGCTTTTGTTCCGATGAATGATTTTTTTCATGACATGATTTATGGCATAAAATTAATCAACGTTTGAACATCAAAAAAATAAACTTCTTTTTTCTCCATTGGTGTAGTTAATTTGCCGCCATGTTGGATGAGAAGTTAAGCATGTTTGAAAATAGGTTGAAGAAGGTATATAAGACACTTCAGCAGCGTGCTGCACAACAGAAAATTTCATGTTATCGTTTATATGATCGAGATCTTCCAGAATTTCCATTAATCATCGACTTGTATGAAGATGACGTTCAGATTACAGAATATAGAAGTAATCATAGATTGTCTGATGAAGAATATGATGCATGGCTTACTCGAAGTGTTGAGGTTATTATGAAAGTGCTTTCTAAAATACCTGATCAAGTGCATCTGAAGGAGCGTAAGCGTAAAGAAGGGCGTGCTGATCAATACCAGAAAGCGGACGACCGAAAGGAATTTCTGGAAGTGAATGAGGGGGGCTTGAAGTTCTATGTGAACCTCAATGATTATTTGGATACAGGTTTATTCATTGATCATCGCATTACCCGAAATATGGTTCGTAAAGAGGCTGAAGGAAAGCGTGTTTTAAATCTCTTTTGTTATACAGGTGCATTCTCGGTATATGCTGCAGCAGGTGCCGCAAAAGA
>CAMCBE010000237.1 GCA_945872805.1 Chitinophaga pinensis
TGACGAGCCATCAATTGAGATGATTCATACCAGAATGTATAGTTACCGGTAAATATTTTAATTTTCTGTCTATCAACGTCGGCCACATGCGTACAAACCGCGTCTAAAAAGTGTCTATCGTGACTCACTACCAATACGATGTTCTCGTAATCAGCTAAGAAATTTTCCAACCAGCCAATGGTTTCAATATCCAAACCATTTGTCGGTTCATCCAACAACAGAATATCAGGATTTCCGAATAACGCTTGAGCCAACAATACCCTAACCTTCATATTCGAAGGCATGTCTTTTAATAGTGTCTGATGAAGAACTTCCGTTACCCCTAGATCGCTTAAGAAAGTTGCCGCATCACTTTCTGCAGTATATCCACCCATTTCGCTGAATTCAGATTCCAACTCTCCAGCACGAATACCATCCTCTTCTGAAAAATCATCTTTCGCATAAATTTTTTCACGTTCCTGGGTGATGGCCCACATTTTCTTATGCCCCATTAAAACCGTGTTCAATACAGTTTGCTCATCAAATTGAAATTGATTCTGATTCAATACGGCCAACCTTTCTCCTGGAGTAATTTCGACAGTTCCTTTATTAGGCTCTATTTCACCACTTAGTATTTTCAAGAAAGTACTTTTACCAGCACCATTGGCACCAATAACACCATAGCAGTTCCCTTTTATAAAACTTAAATTTACCTCGTCAAAAAGGACTCTTTTGCCATAGGCAAGGGTTATATTACGAGCACTAATCATCGTCGTTTATTTTTTTTCTTTTAGCCTGCAAAGTTAAACTATTTGGCCCTTTTACCCTACTTAAAATTCGATGTTTGAATCAGAATTACCAACGAAAATTAAAGTTTGAGATAAAACTTCAATGAATTAAGTCGAATTGGTTAATTTTCACCCCAAATACCAAACGAATGAGCATAAAGTTAATTCTCCCATTTTGTATCCTCCTCCTTTCGGTTACAGTAGGTTCCGCACAAACACCGCAACAAAATGTCGTGGACACCAAATCGCATGCCATTTTACCAAAACTGATCGAGTGGAGAAGACATATACACCAAAATCCTGAGTTGGGAAATCGTGAGTTTAAGACCATGGAATATATTGCAACACACCTCAAGTCGCTTGGATTAGAAGTTACCACAGGTGTAGCCAAAACTGGCATTGTTGCTATTTTAAAAGGTGGGAAACCCGGTCCAGTCATTGCCCTAAGGGCTGATATTGATGGGCTGCCAGTAAAAGAAAGAGTTGATGTTCCCTATAAATCAATGGCCGTTACTGAATACAACGGTAACCCCGTTTCTGTAATGCATGCATGTGGACATGACACCCATATTTCAATACTCATGGGAACAGCAGAAGTACTCTCCTCAATGAAAAAGGATATTTCAGGAACAGTGAAATTCTTTTTCCAACCAGCTGAAGAAGGTGCCCCAGTTAATGAAGAAGGTGGCGCGGCATTGATGATAAAGGAGGGGGTTATGGAAAACCCAAAAGTAGATGCTGTTTTTGGTTTGCATATTGCCTCTGAATTGGAAATCGGAAAAATAAAATATGTACCTGGTGCCATGATGGCATCCTCTGATTGGTTTACCATTAAAATCAAAGGAAAACAAACACATGGATCAACACCATGGACAGGCATTGATCCTATTGTTGTTGGAACTCAAATAATTAATAATCTACAAACCATTGTAAGTAGACAAGAGGACCTCACCATTGCTCCAGTAGTCATCACCGTAGGAAAATTTCATAGTGGAGTAAGAGCAAACATTATTCCAGAATACGCAGAACTAGAAGGCACTATACGAACGTTGGACAGCAAAATGCAAAAAGACGTTCATGAAAAAATGAAAAAAATCGTACAACATATTGCTGAATCATGGGGAGCAGAGATTGAATGCACTATTGAGACTAAAACATTGGTTACCTATAACAACCCTTCACTTGTAAGCATGATGATTCCTTCATTAGAGCGCGCTACAGGAAAAGAGAATACAACACAAGGCCGTTGGACAACAGGCGCAGAGGACTTTTCTTATTTTGGTGAAAAAACGCCTGCATTCTTTTTCAATTTAGGCGGTATGCCAAAGGGATTGAATCCAGAAAAAGCAGCACCACATCATACACCTGACTTTTTCATTGATGACAGTATGTTGGATGTTGGGGTAAAAGCATTTTGCAATATAGTATTTGACTATGCTACATTGAAATCAAAAAAATAATGAGTCTCTATGGTAATCAGGAAGATTAAAGAGAGTAAATTAACGTTACCCTCTAGCTCCGAACAACAAACTTCCAACTCTTATTAGAGTACTGCCCTCATCAATAGCTAATTCATAATCACCGCTCATTCCCATAGAGACGATGGAGAAACTATTTTTATCTACGTCTACTCTATGTTGAATTTCCTCATGCAATGACTTCAATGAACTCAACTCCTTTCTAACTTCCTCTTGATTAGCCGTGAACGAAGCCATTCCCATCAGTCCACAGAGTTCAACATTCGAAAAACTTGTCTCCACAAAAACATGTGTGATAGCTTGTCGGGCTTCAATTAAATCAAATCCAAACTTCGTTTCCTCTTTTGCAATATGCACTTGAAGCAGGCATTTTATTTTTCTGCTATTTTTTTCACCTTCCTTGTTAATGGTTTCAAGCAATTTAATACTGTCAACTCCATGAATAAGATAAACAAATGGAGCTATGAGTTTAACCTTATTGGATTGTAGATGACCAATAAAATGCCAACGAATATCTTTAGGAAGTGATTCCTGTTTCTTGACTAACTCCTGCACATAATTCTCACCAAAATCACGCTGACCTAGATTGTATAATGCTAGAATATCTTCTTCAGACTTTGTCTTCGAGACAGCTACCAATGTAACCCCAGTTGAATCTAATTTAGATTTTAATCTCGCGTAAGCCTCCGTATTAATTGCCATATCAACAATGAATTAAAAATGAAAATAATAACAACAAAAATAGTCATTCCATTTCACCAAATTTATGAATTGAATTAGGTAAACGAAAATATAATCCAGAATGAGCGTTACCCTCATAAATCCTATTAGTACAATTTAATGAAAAAATGATTTAATGTTTTTTTTACACCGAGCAATACTCTAAATTCGACTTGAATATTGTAGATGAAAAGAACCCAATCAGAGTTAAACTACAGACTTCAACGCGTCGTAGCTGGAGTAGCGGTGATACTCTTCATACTAAAAATTATTGCTTGGTGGCTTACACAATCCGTTGCAGTACTTACCGATGCGTTGGAAAGTACAGTAAATGTTATCGCAGGATTTATTAGTTTATATAGCCTCTACGTTGCTTCAAAGCCCCGTGACAAAGAACATCCCTATGGGCATGGAAAGGCAGAGTTTGTTTCAGCAGCCGTGGAAGGTAGCTTGGTAGCTCTTGCGGGATTTATAATCATTTACGAAGCTATTGACAATTTCCTACATCCGCATGTCATCAAGCAATTGGATATTGGCATGATGATTATTGGAACTACCGCTATAGTCAATTACTATACAGGATGGTACACGATACGTATTGGAAAGAAACATAATTCGCTAGCCCTGATTGCTTCAGGCAAGCATTTACAATCGGATACCTACTCCACCATTGGAATTATAGCAGGTATGGCGCTCATTTATTTCACTTCATGGTTGTGGCTTGATAGTGTAGTCGCCATCATCTTCGCATTTTTTATTATCTACACAGGATATACCATCATACGCAGCTCTTTATCCGGCATCATGGACGAAGCAGATCTTG
>CAMCBE010000238.1 GCA_945872805.1 Chitinophaga pinensis
CATACCTTGAAAAAGGAATGTTTCCAGTTGACGATGTAATCAGTAAAGTGGTTAAACTGGATCAAGCAGGACAAGCATTGGCTGATTGGGCGACAAACACAAACGGTATTACTAAAATCATGGTGGACTTTAATGACTAAAAAAACAATAAAATCCGCTGTCACCCTCGCGCTTGTTCCTGAAATCAAAACAGGGCCATGGATCTATTGGGAGGAACTTGAGACAAGTATGTCAAAAGCTGCTGCACTTGGTTTTGATGGAATTGAACTCTTCACGCCATCTGGAACTAACATTGACAACAATCATTTAACCCAGTTATTAAAAACACATTCCTTAGAACTTGCCGCTGTAGGAACAGGTGCAGGTAAAGTTATACATGGACTGACGTTGACAGATCCAAACCCAGCTATTAGAGAACAAGCGATTTCATTTATAAAAGAGATGATTTTATTTGGAGCTCAACATGGAGCCCCTGCTATCATCGGCTCCATGCAAGGAAATGTAGTCAATGGCATTGAAAGAGAACAATCCGTTGCATGGCTTGCAGAAGGGCTTGAGATAGTAGAAAAAATCGCATTTGAACAGGGAGTGTTTTTAATATACGAACCCTTGAACAGGTATGAAACAAATATGTTTAATACACTTGCAGCAGGAGTTGAATTCATTCAACACCATACATTAACCAACGTAAAGCTGTTGGCTGATTTATTTCATATGAATATCGAAGAGGATAATTCAGCAAAAAGTATTCTTAATTATGGTAATCATATTGGCCATGTACACTTCGCAGACAGCAATAGAAGACCAATGGGCAATGGGCAGACCAATATGAGTGAAATTGCTAACGCATTAAAAGAAATACACTACACAGGCTATCTTTCTGCAGAGGCTTTCCCATGGCCAACACCAGATGATGCAGCTCAACAAACTATATATTCGTTCAACCATTATTTCAACTCGAAATAAACATTCACATTATTCACCCCTCAAATAATTCTATATGCAACGCTTTTGTTTAGCACTCGACTTAGTAGATAACCCTGAGTTAATCAAAGAATATGAGCATTACCATGCCAAAGGAAATGCATGGCCAGAAGTAACTCAACATGATATTGATGCAGGTGTACTAAATATTGAAATCTTTCGTACAGGCAATCGCATGTTCATGATATTGGAAACGATAGATGATTTCACCTTTGAGAAAAAAGCAGCCTTCGATGCCACGAATCCTAAAATAGCAGAATGGGAACAGCTCATGTGGAAATTTCAACTCCCATTGCCCTGGGCAAAGGATGGCGAAAAATGGATTCTTATGAATAGGATATTTAAATCCTGATGACCTTAAGAAGATTTCCTTTTGGAACTTTACCTATGTGATGACAAGAGCCAAAGGATTTGATTTAAAAAGATCAATCGATTTTTTTAAAGCATACCCTATTGAGCGCAGAAATTGGAGCATACACAATTCAACCCGCCAGGATATTGAATTGATTCCAAAAAACTTCAGAGGACAAACCACTAAAAATACGATTGCCACTGGGAGAGTTGCCTATAATCCGTCATAATGGACAAGCTTTCACATTAGATTCAAATGGCGATGGAAATGTATGAATTAGTACAGGAGATACTTGGCTATTACCCAATTGGATGGGCAGATACCTTGGCGTGATTAGTGGACTAGATAAGGGGATTAATTAGTAGCCAATCTTGATACGCTATAGTAAAAATAGGTTTTGCATAGGCACAAAAAAAACCTCGATTAAAATCGAGGTTTTTTAGTAGCCCGTAGGGGAGTCGAACCCCTCATTCCTCCGTGAAAGGGAGGCGTCTTAACCGATTGACCAACGGGCCGTTGTTTTTCGGGTGGCGAAGATAAGCCCTTCGACTTTTATGGCAAAAAAATTTAAGAAACTTAAAGCTTAATATAGTGTTCTAAAGAAAACTAAGTCAAAAAAGCAAGGATAAAGCAGTCCTTTTATTACCTTTGCCACAAATTTTGACAACAAAGCAATCAAATATGAGTACAGTTAAAGTAGCTATCAATGGATTCGGAAGAATAGGACGCCTAGTATACCGTCAAATCTTCAACATGGAAGGCATAGAAATCGTCGCCATCAATGACCTTACAAGCCCACAGGTCTTAGCACACCTTCTAAAATATGACACTGCACAAGGTAGATTTGAACAAGATGTAAAGGCTACAGAGAACTCAATTATAGTAAATGGTACTGAAGTAAAAATCTATGCGCAAAGAGATCCAGCTCAAATTCCTTGGGGTGCGCATCAAGTTGATGTAGTACTTGAATGTACAGGCTTCTTTACAGATAAGGACAAAGCAGCCGGCCACATCACTGCTGGCGCGAAAAAAGTAGTTATTTCAGCTCCAGCCACCGGAGATCTAAAAACAATTGTTTTCAATACCAACCACCAAATTCTTGATGGTTCTGAATCAGTAATCAGTTGTGCATCATGTACAACAAACTGCTTAGCCCCTATGGCGAAAGTACTTGAAGATCAGTTCGGCATCATCGCTGGATTCATGACAACCGTTCATGCCTATACAAATGACCAAAACACGCAAGATGCTCCTCATCCTAAAGGGGATTTAAGAAGAGCGCGTGCTGCTGCGCAAAATATAGTTCCAAATAGCACAGGGGCTGCAAAAGCAATTGGACTTGTTCTTCCTTCATTAATAGGGAAGTTAGACGGAACGGCTCAACGTGTTCCGACATTAACAGGATCGCTTACAGAACTAACTTGCGTATTGGGTAAAAAGACTTCTATTGAAGAAGTTAATGCTGCCATGAAAGCTGCTGCAAACGAAAGTTTTGGATACACAGAAGATGAAATTGTAAGTGGGGATGTAGTAGGTATTCATTACGGATCTCTATTCGATGGCACACAAACTAAAGTGTTAACTGTAGGAGATCAACAATTGGTTAAAACAGTAAGTTGGTACGACAATGAAATGAGTTATGTTAGTCAACTTGTTAGAACAGTTAACTATTTTGCAAAACTGATCTCTAAATAAAAAATTGCCCATATCATTAACCCGGTGGAACCTTCTGCCGGGTTTTATTTTTTAAATTTAAACTTATGAGCACATTTAGTCAGTTCAATTTTGGTGGTAAAAAAGCACTTATCCGGGTTGATTTCAATGTTCCCCTCAATGAGTCATTTGAAGTAACAGATGACAACCGCATGCGTGCCGCCTTACCAACCATACACAAAATATTGTCTGATGGTGGTTCGGTTATTCTAATGAGCCATCTCGGTAGACCAAAAGATGGACCAACAAACAAATATTCGCTATCCCATATTACAGCTCATCTCAGAACTCTTTTAGGGAATAAAGTAGCCGTGTTTTTTGCCGATGATTGCATTGGAGAAACGGCTAAAATAGCTGCTGATGAATTACAACCAGGCCAAGTCTTACTGCTTGAAAACCTGCGATTTTATAAAGAAGAAGAAAAAGGTGATCCTGTATTTGCCGAAAAGCTAAGCAAACTAGGCGATATTTATGTGAATGACGCTTTTGGAACGGCACATAGAGCGCATGCTTCAACAGCCATTATTGCTGATTTTTTTGATGTAGACAAGAAAATGTTTGGATTGCTCATGGAAGGCGAAGTAGCCAGTGCTGAAAAAGTCTTGCTTAAATCCGATAAGCCATTTACCGCTATCATTGGTGGCGCAAAGGTTTCAGATAAAATTCTCATTATTGAAAATTTACTTGAAAGAGCAACAGACATTATTATTGGAGGTGGAATGGCCTAT
>CAMCBE010000239.1 GCA_945872805.1 Chitinophaga pinensis
GCTTTTTCAAAAAAAATAGTTTAACGGCAAATGAAAAGACATCAAGACTTAAAATTAAATCTTTGTTGTCTTATTTATACTCAAAAAAAAACTTTATCTATTTAAAGCGGTTGCTTTAACGTCTTCTTATCATTTCTCCCTATAACCCATGACCTATAAGACAACAATATAATTAGTGGATACAATGTTGGATTAATTGCTTCTGGCAGGATGAAAATCAAAGGAATAATAAAAAGGGTAAGGATACTGTAATAAAAGAAATACTTTTTGAAGTTCAGGTTTTTATTGCCAATCAAAAAGACTGCACCTAAATTTAACGGCATAGCCCATATCAGATTAACATTATGTCGAAAGCTCATATGATCCGTTCCTACCCACATAAATAGCAAAATAAAACCAAGTATGCCTGTGGTTGCAAAAAGAAATGCATCAAGAATTCTATTTATTTTTTCAAATCGAACTGACTTCAGGTTTCCAATAAGTGTATAAAAAACAAATAATAGTAAGAAAAAAAATAGTGGGGTTTGGAAGAAAGGATTAGTATTCAATTTAGGCTGAAGATCTGGGAGCAGTATACTTTCTGCTAATACCATTTTCCCCCCACGCCAATCTGCTGCAGAAAGTCCTTTCTTCAGGTAGTCAGGCAAGAACATGGCTTCATTCGAATTCATTCGATTATCTCCATCTAAACCAATTAACAAATCAATGCCCAATTTTGTCCATGGCATATTAGCCCTATTTAAATAGACATGCAAATAGTCGCGGTAGCTTGAGTTGGTTTTGGTAGCAAATAGGGCACGATAGGGTTGCTGGTTTCCTACGCCAAAAATGATATCCCTCAGCCTAGTCGTGCAATTATCATTCAGAAAATCATACTTGTAGTATTTATTCTCTTCTCGAACATTTATGAATAACTTTTCTTGAATTGATTTTTTTTCTGCACAGCTAAAAGACAAGACCTGTTCAGTAATGCCACGTCGCTCGTATTCATATTCAGCCTTGAAACTTGAATAGGTTTCCTGGTCTACATAATACATTAGACGACCCATCACAAACTTTGAATAGAAATCGGGATCCCCGAAATTGAATGTGCCGAAATTGTATACGATATCAGTACCTACTGTGGAATCGACGATTCGCAAAGCACTATGGCCAAAGACGGAATACAATTCTGAACCCGGACTACAGGTAAGCAAGCTTATTCGAAGTCTACAGCTATCCGACTGTGCAGCTGCTTGCACCATGATGCATCCAAAAGCAAATATGGAAAACGCGCGTTTGATGCCCTTCATGAAAAAAAGTTAACGACTATAATTAGGAGATTCTTTCGTGATGGCAACGTCGTGTGCATGGCTTTCTTTCATACCAGCTGCAGTGATGCGGATGAACTGTGCATCTTGCAGAACATGAATATTTTTTGCTCCACAATATCCCATACCTGCTCTTAGTCCACCTACATATTGCGTAATCACCTCACTTAAACTTCCTTTATACGGTACACGACCTTCAATACCTTCAGGAACTAGCTTCTTCAATCCATCTTCAACATCTTGAAAATAACGATCACTGCTACCCTGTTGCATTGCACCTATCGATCCCATGCCACGGTATTGCTTGAATTTTCTTCCTTCGTAAATAATGGTTTCACCAGGGCTTTCTTCTACTCCTGCAAAAACACTTCCCATCATAACGGCTGAAGCACCAGCTGCCAATGCCTTAACAAAATCGCCTGTGTAGCGAATACCACCATCAGCGATAATTGGAATATTCATTTTCTTCAATGCAGAAGATGCTTCAAGAATGGCTGTAATTTGAGGAACACCTGCACCAGCTACAATGCGTGTGGTGCAAATAGAACCAGGACCAATGCCCACTTTTACAGCATCAGCACCTGCATCAGCTAAGGCTTTGGCACCTGAAGCGGTGGCCACATTTCCTGCAATGATGTTTAATTTCTTGAAATTTTTTCTAAGCAGTTTCAGCGAATCAATAACTCCTTTAGTATGTCCGTGCGCACTATCCAAACAAACTACATCCACACCAATATGTTGAAGTGCTGCAGTGCGATCAAGCATATCTTTCGTAATACCTAATGCAGCTCCTACTCTCAATCTGCCAAAATCGTCTTTGACTGCATTCGGACAACTTTGCAGTTGAAGAATATCACGATAGGTAATAAGTCCGATCAGCTGACCATTTTTACCTACTACAGGTAATTTTTCAATTTTATAATTTTGAAGAATTTTTTCAGCCTTTCTAAGGTCGGTTCCTTCGGGAGCCGTAACCAGGTTTTCTGAAGTCATCACCTCACTTACTTTCTTCCTCTTGTTCGTTTCAAATCGGAGATCCCTATTCGTTAGAATGCCTACCAACTTGTTACCGGCATTAACGATTGGAATACCTCCAATTCTATTTTCCTTCATGAGTTTTAATGCATCTGCAATCGTTGCATCTACTTGAAGGGTGATTGGGTCGATTATCAACCCACTTTCACTTCGTTTTACACGCCTTACTTGTTCAGCCTGCTGATCAATCGACATGTTTTTATGCAGAATACCAATACCTCCTTCACGTGCTAGGGCAATCGCTAAAGGCGCTTCTGTTACAGTATCCATAGCTGCTGAAAGCAATGGAAGATTTAATATAATATCCTTTGTAAGGTGCGTAACAATGTTTACTTCCCTAGGCAATACCTCTGAATAGGCAGGTACTAGGAGTACATCGTCGAAGGTTAAACCTTCACCAAAAAATTTGGGGGGTAGTTGTCGAGTTCTTGTTGCCATGAGCGAAGATAAGAAATTTTTGAAAAAACCTACCTCGAAGCCGTTTTATACAATTTTCCGGGGACAGGATGAATCAAATTCTTCATTTCCAAGGATAAAACCATGGATGCCAATATACTTGGCCTCAATTCAGTTAGAATACTAAGATCATCCAAAGAAACGGGCTGTTTCTCGGCAATAATCTCATAAATCAGCCTTTCATTTTCTTCCAAAGCCAAAAACAATTCAACCTGAATGGCTTTTCGGTCAACCATTGCAGGAACCCAGTTCATAAAATCGATGAGTTCTTGACCAGATGTGATCAAATTAGCCTTATTTGTTCGAATAAGTTGATTACACCCGATGCTTTGCATGTCATTTGCCCTTCCAGGATAAGCCAAAACATCTTTATTATAACTGTTCGCCACATCAGCGGTAATTAAACTACCCCCTTTTGCGCCACTCTCCATCACCACCACCACATCGGATAATCCTGCAACGATTCTGTTTCGCCTAGGAAAATTTTGTTTATCTGGCTTTACATCATGCATAAATTCTGTCAGCAATCCACCTGCTGTTAACATTTCGGAAGCGAGGGTTCTGTTTGCATATGGATAAATATGCTTAAATCCGTGACCCAATACAGCAATGGTTGGAATACTATTTTTTAATGATTCCCTATGAGCTACTGTGTCTATCCCATAAGCAAGTCCACTGATAATGGTTACTGATTGGTTTTTAAGTGAAGCAATAAGTTCTGCAGTTCGCTCTCTGCCATATTCAGTTGGCGATCTGGTTCCAACTACACTAACTAATTTAGGTGATGTAAGATCAGCCGTTCCTTTATAGTACAAGACATGTGGCGAATCAATACATTCCTGAAGCGTTGAAGGATAAGAGGTAGTCCCTTTAACTAAAAGTTGAACATTACTCTTGTGGGCAAAATCAAGTTCAGCCTTTAGCCTGTCAAAATCATGAAACGATTTTATATAATTTGCCCTGA
>CAMCBE010000240.1 GCA_945872805.1 Chitinophaga pinensis
TACTAAAAGATATTCTGCAATATAGAAAATTGAATTTTATTGGGTCGGTTTGCTAAATTAATTATCTATAATTCATGGGATTTCTTTTTAAAGAGTAATTATTACACATTAGTCAATAAACTTTTGACCTTATTACGATTATTTACTATTTTCAAATCAACTATTTTAATTTGCCATGTATACAAAATTACGTTCACTCACTCTTTTAGTAACAATTTGTTGCCTCCTTCAATTTTCAACTTCATGTAATAATTCAGATGCTGTTGTTGAAATCTCCAAGGACCCAAAGGTTGCAGCATTAAAACTACCTGCTGGTTTTAAAGCAGAGCATTTATATAGCCCCGGTGAAAATGACCAAGGTTCTTGGGTTTCGATGACCTTTGACGACAAAGGCAGAATGATTACATCAGACCAATATGGTAACCTATATCGATTGATTATACCTGCCATTGGTGCAGATACATCTAAAGAAAAAATCAAAATTGAAAAAATTGAAGTGGCTTTACCTAATGACACGTCAGCCATTGCTAGAAGAATTGGCTATGCACATGGACTACTTTATGCATTCAACAGTTTATATGTAATGGTAAATGATGAGGGTGACCTAGAAAATTCTAAACCAAGTGGGTTATATAGACTTCAGGACACAAACAATGATGACCAATTTGATAAAATCACCTTGCTTAGAAGAATAGAAGGGGAAGGCGAGCATGGGACTCACAGTGTTGTATTATCACCAGACGGTAAATCACTTTATGTAATCGCAGGAAACTTTACTAAAATTCCTAAAATGGATAGCTATGCTGCAGCAGCCGTTTCAGAAATTGATAACCTACTTCCCTTAGTGAGAGATCCTAACGGACACGATGGTACGGTAAATACTCATGGAGGATGGATTGGACAATTGAATCCAGATGGCTCCAATTTCAACCTTATTAGTTCAGGCTTCAGAAATCCATTTGACCTTGCCTTCAACGATGCTGGCGACATATTTACATTCGATTCAGACATGGAGTGGGATTTTGGATTGCCTTGGTACAGACCAATCCGCATATGCCATGTTCCAAGTGGTGGAGAATTCGGATGGCGCCCAGGTACAGATAAATGGTCACCGACTAATGTCGATAATTTACCTGCAATGCTTAATGTTGGACAAGGTTCCCCAACAGGCGTATTCAGTGGACAAAACGCCCATTTCCCTGAAAAATATCGCCGTTCGATTTTTACATTCGATTGGACGTTTGGCGTAATGTATTCTGTTCAACCAATTCCAACTGGTGCAACGTACACAACTAAAGGAGAAGAATTTATTTCAGGTTCCCCTCTTCCGTTAACAGATGGAATGGTAGGCCCAGATGGCGCAGTGTATTTCCTTACAGGTGGTCGTAGAATTGAATCAGACTTGTACCGTGTATACTATAAAGACAACAAAGAAAATACTGAAAAGCTAGCGGCTACTCCACTAACAGAAGCACAAAACATCAGAAAGAAATTAGAATCGTATCATACTGCTCCTAAGGCAGATGCTATTGATGTTTCTTGGCCTTATCTTAATAATTCAGATCGGTTCATTCGCTATGCAGCTCGTTTAGCCGTGGAACACCAACCCGTAAACCTATGGGAAGACAAAGCATTAAACGAAAAAGATCCAGTAACGCTTACACAGGCAGCTGTTGCGTTGGCGCGATTGAATGAAAAAAGTGTAAAAGAAAAACTACTACAAGCACTCACCACAATTAATTTATCATCACTAACGGATGATCAAAAAATTGATGTAGTGAGGGCATATGAATTAATTCTAATTCGCCTTGGTAATCCCAGTGCTAATTTAAAAAATCAAGTCATTAATCACCTTGACGCACAATACCCTGCAGCATCAAATAACTTGAATAGGTCGTTGAGCAAAGTGTTGATTTACCTTGATGCCCCAAAGGCTGTAGAAAAAACAATGACACTTCTTGCCAGTGCAAAAGACGATCCAACTGATCAGAAAACATTTATGGAGTCGTCAGATCTTATCCTACGCAATCCACAGTACGGTCTAGATATTGCAGGCATGCTTGCTAGTGTTCCTCCAAAGCAACAAACTTTTTATGCCACGGCATTGAGTCAAGCCAAAAATGGTTGGACGCCAGCCTTACAAGAAGATTATTTCAAATGGTTTTATAAAGCATTTGGATATAAAGGTGGATATAGCTTTGTTGGATTTATCAATATCATTCGTAAGAATGCATTGAAAAATGTAGCAAAAGATAAACAAGCTTATTTTAATACCATCTCTGGTGATTCATTGGTTGTTCGTGCGCAAATGGGACTTGCCATTTCAGATGTTCAACCAAAAGGACCTGGAAAAGATTGGGAAGTTGATACCGCTTTAGCGTTGATCAAAGACGGATTAAGTGGCCGTAATTTTGAGCAAGGTAAAGCCATGTTCTCTGCAAGCCTGTGTGCTAAATGCCACAACATGCGTGGAGAAGGTGGCATTGCTGGACCGAACCTCACTAATTTAGGCACTCGCTTCTCATATAAAGATATGCTGGTATCCATCATAGAGCCGAACAAAACCATATCCGATCAATTTGCAGCTATCGTTTTCTACCTAAAAGATGGTAGCTCAGTAGTGGGTAAAATGGTGAATGAGGATACAGACAAATATTATATTGGTCAAAATCCATTTGCTATGCAAACAGTAAAAGAGATCAATAAGAAAGATGTAATACGTACAAGACTTTCTGAGACTTCGTTTATGATGGGTGGACTTATCAATAGATTAAATGGTGAAGAATTAAAAGACCTTCTAGCCTATTTGAAATCAGGTGGCAATCCTAAGGACTCCATATTTATAGCTAAAAGCGTTAAATAATGTCTTTGAATAGTGTACCTGACTGGCATGAAAAAATTTCTAACCCGGCCCAAGTTGGTGGAATAGAAACGTCTGTTCTGGATAACGGACTTGGACGGGGTACTAGAATAGCGTGGATCAATACAGGTACTGGATTACGCTACAAAGTGGTAATCGACAGAGCAATGGATATTGCTGACGCATTTTATAATCAACATAATCTTGCTTGGTTGAGTCATAGTGGAATAACTTCTCCTCAACCCTTGTCCAACAAAGGGATCGATTGGCTTCAAACCTTTGGAGGTGGATTGCTTACAACATGTGGTCTATCTCATGTAGGTGGTCCAGAAAAAGATGAATTCGGTGAGCGCGGCGTACATGGTGAAATTAGCAATACCGCTGCTGAAATTGAATCGATTATTCAACCCGACCCAGCGAACAATAAATTGGACATGCGTATTACGGGCATCATCAGGCATACCCCAATATTTGGGCCTGCGCTCGAATTAAGAAGAACCATTTCCGGAAAACTAGGCGAGGCTAAAATTTGGATTCACGACGAAGTGACCAATAGAGGAAATCAGCCAGCACCGCACATGATTTTATATCACTGCAACTTTGGTTGGCCCTTGGCGGATGAAGGGGCTGAACTTCTTTGGAAAGGGATATGGAAACCCCGTTTTGAGGATAAACCAAATAGAATATTCAACAACACACATAACTTTCGTCGTTGCCCCGCTCCCATGGAAGAACATAGTGGAACAGGCGAAGATGTTGGATTCATTGACATTGAACAAGATACCGCAGGTAAATCAGTTTGTGGATTATACAATCCTAAAATCAATCTCGCTCTCTCTTTACG
>CAMCBE010000241.1 GCA_945872805.1 Chitinophaga pinensis
AACAGACGAGATTTTTAATAGAATTTTTTCAAATTGGTAAAGCAGTTTATATTAGCAAAATGATAAGGGAGACAGATTTTTTAATACAAAGCATGTTTGAGCGGGAAAGTCTCGATGAGATGACCCTTGATGAGTTGCAGGCATTGGCTCAACAATACCCCTATTCCTCTATTGTTCATTTTCTGCATACTAGCAAGCTTAAGGAGACATTTGACAGGCATTTTCCAGAAGCAGTTTCCCATACCGCCTTGTATTTCAACAACCCACATTGGTTAGACTACCAACTCAGTGATGAGAATGAGCGTGGCCTAATCAAAAAATTCAATATAGAAGAAAACGAAGACGTTTCCTCTATATCGGATCCACTATCAGAAGATAAAATGACATTTGCATCTGATTCATACCAAGTAGTCGAAAATAATGGCGAAGAAGAAGAGCTAGATATTGATCTTCACCCCTATGCTCATGTAGAAAAAAAGAATGAAGCAGGTTATGAAGATATTGAAGATGAAATAGAGATTATTGATGATTCTATCCCTGAACCGATTGCAGTAGATGAGGATAATCTTGATTTAGATGAAATAGAAGACCCTACGTTCAACACTACATTTCAAGAAGCTGAATCTGATATTGAATCGAATGAAGAGTCTATTTATACTGAAGAAGAAGAAATAATTGCCCCAGTTAATCATCACCCAGAAGTATCGTCGTCAAATCCTGTACCTGAGACCATAGACAAGACAGCAGAGGGGCAATTACTCGAATTTGACCCTTATCATACCGTTGATTACTTTGCCTCGCAAGGAATCAAAATCAACGATGTAGAAGACAAAGATGAACTAGGAATTAAGGTTAAAAGTTTTACCGCATGGCTGAAAACCATGAAAAAGCTTCAACCAATCGCTTTAAATACCTCAGAAAACAATGCAGCAGAGGTTGAAAACACAGAAGAACCTTTCCCCAAAGCTGAACTAATCGTAACGGAGGCCATGGCAGAGGTCTATTTAAAGCAAGGAATGGCTGAAAAAGCGATTGATATTTACACCAAATTAAGTTTGCAAAATCCTAGCAATAGCCATATTTTTGCTAACCGAATTTTGGCTATAAAACAAAATAGATTATGACCACCATTTTCATAGTATTAATCCTTTTAGCTTCTGTACTCCTTGGAATTATCGTTTTGATCCAAAACCCTAAAGGCGGAGGATTGTCTGGAAATATTGCAGGATTTAGCAACCAATTCATGGGAGTAAAGCAAACAACCGATGTGTTGGAAAAAGGAACATGGATTCTTTCTAGTATACTTATTGTGTTGTGTATTGTTTCAACATTGCTTATTTCTTCAACAAAGAATACAAGCAATGATGCTATCAAAAATATCCCAACCAATAGCAATACCCTGCCACAACAACAAATGCCTCTTCAACCGGCGCCTTCAACTACGCCAGGTAAGTAATTTATAATGATTTTCTGATGAAACCCTGTCGATTATCAGCAGGGTTTCTTTATTTTGGACATGGCCAAGAAAAAAGTCAAATCGAAATCAAAACGCTCAAGCAATAAGACTAGTTATGTAGTTGTTGCATTACTGGCATTACTATTGTCCTTGATTGTTTATACCATTTTTCTTCGACCCTCTACTCAATTCGATTCAGAAGAAAATACGATTCTCATTCCCTCAAAAAACGCAGAAAAAGAATACGTATTACCCGTATTGAAAGACATCATTGAACCACTCAATTTTCAAACTTTTTTACTTTTGGCAGATTGGTTTGATTATTGGCATACTATAAAACCGGGGCGTTATGTAATAGAGCGAAAGAGTAGCATTTTCTCCATTTTCAGAAAATTAAAAGGCGGCTCACAAACCCCAGTGAAACTTACTATCAATAAGTTTAGGACTAAAAAGGATTTGTCCCAATTCATTAGTACTAAGCTTGGTATTACAGATACTGCTATGTATCAATTTTTGACTACCGAAGATTCCCTAATCTTGTTGGGACTAGAAAATGAGCAAGCGCTGACTATCATCATTCCAAACACCTATTCGATTTACTGGGATACGAATCCAAAAGAGTTTTTGATGAAAATGCAAAAGGAATCCAATAAATTTTGGAATACCGATAGAGTAGAAAAAGCAAAAACACTAGCCCTGTCGAAAGAAGAAATCTATATTATTGCATCTATTGTAGAAGAAGAAACTAACAATAACGCAGAAAAGCCAAAAATGGCCAGTGTCTACATCAATCGATTGAAGAAAAATATGCCCTTGGGCGCAGATCCTACTATAAAATTTGCCCTCGGAGATTTCAGCATTAAGAGAATTACTTTGAATGATATAAAGAACTCGTCAAGTTCTCCATATAATACCTATAAAAACAAGGGGTTACCTCCTGGTCCAATTTGTACTCCCTCTATAGTAACTATAGATGCTGTATTGAAAGGTGAGAGAACTGGATATTTATACTTTTGTGCAAAACCAGATTTTTCAGGATCTCATAATTTTGCAACTACCGCAGAACAGCATTTTGAAAATGCCAGCAAATACCGAATCGCTTTAGACCATAGAAAGATACATTAACTTCATAGATGATTAAGCTCGAAAGAATTATAATCGAAAGTAAACCCATTACATTTTTGATTGCAAAATCGAAAAAAATAGTGTTGCCAGGATTTGAAGGATTACCGTTATACGATGTAATTCTATTCTTCATTAAGCAAACGCAACAGATTGGGTTAAATGAAAGGGCTTCATCAATTGCGTTTAATTTTTTAATGGCTATCCCGCCATTCTTCATATTCATTTTCACATTATTATCAAATATCCCTGGTTCTAGAAAACTATATAATGAAATTTTAATTATTGTAAAAACAATCACTCCTGATCAATCTACTTACAGCGTGATTAAAAATGTAATGGATGATTTTTTCTCTAGTGGAACTGGATTATTGTCTTTTGGTTTATTATTAGCACTGTACTTTTCTTCCAATGCAACACTTACCATTATGCGCACTTTTACGAAATCAATGCTTCACATTGATATTGAAAAAAGGAATTTTATTCAAATTAGGTTGGACGCAATAAAATTAACTATGCTAATAATTCTTTTAGTGTTCGCTACCTTATTCATCCTGCTTACACAAACTATAGTGATTAATTGGATAGTAGAACATTGGCATATTAAAGATCATATTTCCAATACTTTTTTCAGTATCATTCAAATTGTTATTATATTTTTATTGATTTACTTATCAATTGGCATGATTTATCGATATGCTCCCAATATTCAAAAGAAGTGGAAAATCAAATCACCTGGGGCGATATTAGCGACAATTTTGATCATGACATTTACCTATCTCTTTTCTTACTGGGTAAATAATTTTGCCACCTACAATAAGGTATATGGATCAATTGGAAGTCTTTTAATTCTGATGTTCCTTGTATTTGTCAATTCACTTGTTTTACTAATAGGTTTCGAATTAAACGTAAGCATCAATTCATTGAAAAGCATAGCAGAACGACGAAAAATGAAATTAATATGAACAAACATCCACGGCCATATATTCTCGCTGAAACAAATTGGAAATCAATACAAGAAAATTCATATGACGTTGCTATTCTTCCTTGGGGAGCAACAGAAGCGCATAATTATCATTTGCCTTATGCAACAGACAATTACCAAGTTGATCAT
>CAMCBE010000242.1 GCA_945872805.1 Chitinophaga pinensis
TATTGTAGATTATCTGCACGATCATTAATATATATCTCCTTCCCTACTGGAACTTCAATTTGAACCCTCACTTGTTGATTTCTAAATTTTGTATTTGAAGTGATAGGGAAAGCGATAGGCAATGTAAGAATACTATCTTCTTGACTTATTTGAAAAGGAATTGATTCTGCAATTTGCTCTGCAAGAAGAGAGGTAGATGAACGAGCTCTTCGAATCGTTGTTACATGAAATTTATCATCCCTGCTTTTCTCAACTTGTATTTTGATATTGCCCAACAACATACTATCCTCATTAGCTGAAAGCCTCAGACTATTGCTTACATCATCGTCGTTATCAGCAAAATTTAAATTAAGTGGATAATACTTTCCTTCTACATCCTTAAATTCAACTTTCATTCTGTCTTTAGAGGGTTGTACAATTTCTACTTCACTACTTACCTGACCAGAACGCTTAAACTCTTTTGATATCGTAGCAACAAGTAATACCGCTGAAACCCAACCTGCTGCCCAAAGTATTCCAAGTGTATATGATATATAATGATGCTTTTGCTTTATGCCAGCAATTTTTTTGATAAGCCATTGGACTAAGGCAACCACAGGAACAATAAAAAATAGAATTAACGTCCCCCAAGCATAAAGTTGAACCCACTTAGTTTCAGCAATAAAATTTTTCAACGGCATTAATGCTGTTCCAGCTGTTATCAAACCAATCACAGCCATGACTAATGCAAATGCCACAATGCTTAATATAAAAAAGAAGAATACTTTGATTAATGTAAAAATAAAATGACCAAATCGATTTGAATTTTTTCTTAACGCAGGACCTGCCTCGCCTGCAAATCGATTTACACTTTCACGAGCTTCCTCTTTTAATCCTGATGCCTTCTCAGATAAATCCTGCTTCCATTTCCCAGAATTCTCAGTAAAATTTTTCTTCACTCCATCTAGCTCATCCTTTACTTTATTTTTTATAGATTCCAAATCTACTTTTTGACCTTGCATCTCCATTTTCTCAGAAGTTGTAATAGCTTTAGGGATTACAGCCCATAAGATGAGGTAGGTAAAAAATAATGTACCAGAAAAAGTAAATAGAATAGGGAAAAAGAAGAAATGAAAATCCAATGTATTTCTAAAAATGCTCAATATAATTGGAAGTGCAAAAATCAATCGAGGAATCCAGACTGCGATACTGAAATACTTGGAGATTCCACTACAAACACCCCCTAATACTTTCTGATCTGCATTTCTATACAATCGTCGCGTAAATTTATTTTCCTGAATTTTTGATGGAAGTATCGCCCACAAAATAATATACAATACAAGGCCTGTGCCGAAAGCGCCCAATGTAAACAACGCAAATAAAATTCTTATAATAGTTGTATCAATTCGTAAATATGCTCCAATCCCACTGCAAACACCACCTAGCATTTTATCATTTTCATTTCTAAAAAGCGATCCACGAGGTTCTACATTGGCAGAGGCAGAGGTTGAATTTTCTCTACTAGAAGAAGATGGAGTTGATCCAACTTCAACATTATCAGCATCGAATTCCTCTGGACGACCAATGCTTGAAATTATTCCTGCAACCGCTTCTTCAGTTATAAAATTAGATGGACCTGATTTTAATTTTTCAGTAAATAATTCAGCAATGCGATTTTCGATGTCATTTATAATTTCTTCTTTGCCTTCCTCATTTACAAAATATTGACGAAGACTTTCAACATAATTTTTCAATTGTTCATAGGCATCTTCTTCAATAAGTATGATACGACCTTGAAAATTTATATTTATTACTTTTTTCATTTTATCTAATTATTTGGTGTGAGCGATTTTTAATATCAACTTAAATTAATGGCTAGGTATTGACTGTTATTTTAAAAAGTATACTTTAATTTGAAAAAGAACTATTCTTCACTTTTTTCATTCAGTTCCGTTGGTTCAATAATTTCTTCGGGTGCTTCCGGTTGAATTACTCTTCCAACCGCCTCGCTCATTTCCTTCCATGTACTTTCCAGTTCTTTATAAAAAGCATCCCCTTTCTCTGTTAACGAAAAATATTTACGTGGCGGACCACCTGAACTCTCTACCCAACGGTATGAAAGCAAATCCGCATTTTTTAACCGAGTAAGCAGAGGATATAAGGTCCCTTCAAAAATGTGAAGACTGGCTCTTTTCATCTCTTCTATAATATCACTCGGATATGCTTCACCTCTTTTAATAATCGAAAGAATACAAAACTCCAAAACCCCCTTTCGCATCTGACTTTGTGTATTTTCTATATTCATAATTTGTATTTTATAATGACCCCATATCTAATTAAAAAACAAAAATAGGGAAAATTATAATACTATGCATTACAAGGTAGTATTTTTTTTAAAGTACTATCAACAAGGCAAAAAAAAGCACAACATATATTTAGTATGTTGTGCATCAACGAGTTAAGTGCTATTTGGCTAATTCCCTAGTAAGTAGAGGGCGGTCTGTCTGCCTTGAATAAACCTAAATACGCTCCCGTCATAAAATCCATCCTCTTCCAACATAATGCGAATTGATTTTTTCCACTCCGGTATATCAGTGGCTGCATTTAGTTCAATCGAATAGACTGTATTGGGGAATAATGGATAATCTCCACTCCCAGAAACACCTCCTTGCTGATCCCATAACCCAATTGTTGGTCCTGCAGCATGTCCATGAAATCCGAGTGGATGGGTATAGATACTGGCAGTAATCCCTTCCGATTGTGCCTGTTTCAGGGATGATATTAAAATCTGATTACCCGTTCTGCCTGTTTCGAAGTGAGTAGTTAGAATATCTTGCAACCTATTGGCTTCCTTAAATGCCTTTTTTATGGATGCAGGTGCATCGTTCTCTCCTGGCTTAAGAATATATGCATGTTGCTGTACATCCGTGTTCAACCTTAAATAGGTGATGCCAAAGTCTACATGAATGAGATCGCCGGGTAAAATTATTTCATTATCAGGGCGTTCTGAAAAACTCCTAAGGTGCTCAAAACTTAACGAATCGCTTCGCTGAATATCGATTGAAGGGTGAAACCATGTCGTCAATCCTAAAGCAGTCACTTTTTGTCTAAACCACCACACCAGGTCCTCGCTAGTAGTAATGCCCGGAGTAATTACGTTGTCTGAAAATCCCTCCTTAATGATATCATGAGAAATACGAACAAGTTGGGTGTAGAGTTGCATTTCTCGTTCAGTCCTGGTTTCAAGCCAACCCACGGCAAGAGGTTCAGCTGAAACAACTCTAGCCTGTAGCTCTTTAGAAAGTTTGGACATCAACATTCCATAATGTGTATGAGAAAGTCCATCGGCATGTGCAAAATCCATTGACGTATTTATGCCAATTTTTTTGGGGTTCTTTGTTTTAATAATGTCCAACAATGCATCCCATTGATCAGGGAATTTTTTCATATCCCATGCAGCCTTGACTGCCTCGCCAACATTATATCGTGCAATGGCAAACTTTTCAATTTCTTTTTTCTTCTGATCATAATAAAATACAAGCATCGTAGTGCGCCTAGCAGAAAGCCATGTAGCAGGTAACATTGTTTTTAATACAGGATCTTCATTGTATTCTCTTGCAATGATCACCCACATATCAATGCCAGTCCGTTCCATTAAAGTTGGCAACAGTACATTCA